>DATGEP010000121.1:0-1747 GCA_035310125.1 Ktedonobacterales bacterium | reverse complement strand
CGAATTGCCAGTGGACATGACGAAAGTGTGCTCCTTATCGCTGCGGCGTTCCACCGTTCAGTGTAACACGTAGCACCCCGTCATTGTCGCGGCGGACAGGTGTGTCACTCTCCCTCTCATTACCGGATTGCGTCCACACGCTCACACCGCATAAAGGGGCACGCGCCGTTTGCCGGGCGCTTGCTATTGGCTAAAAGATACGCGTACATCTCATCACGATTGATCAGCGCGCGCGGGGATGACCACCACGACTTCTCCCTATTGCCGGAGCGGTCTCACGTGCCGGATATTACCCACCACTACCCACCTATGCGGAACATTTCAATCTTCGGCTGCGGCTCTTCCGGCCGCTCGGTGTGAAGGGCGCGAAGCTCTGAGTAGCGGTCACTTCGCCTCGCCCATACCGAACGAATGGTGGCGAGGATCTCGTCGTCGGTGGCGCCGCCGCGCAGCTTGGACCGCAGGTCAACGCCATTGCTCGCAAACAAACAGGTGTAGACTTTTCCCTCGGATGACAGCCGGGCGCGCGTGCACGCGCGGCAGAAGGGCTGGGTCACTGAGGCGATAATACCAATCTCGCCGCCGCCATCACAGTAGCGAAAACGGCGGGCGACCTCGCCGGGATAATTCGCGGGCGCTTGCTCAAGGGGAAGCACCGCGCTGATTCGCTCGACAATCTCCGCCGCCGGCACGACATCATCGAGCCGCCACCCATTGGCGGTGCCGACATCCATGTACTCGATGAAGCGCAGGATATGTCCAGTGCCATGAAAATGCCGTGCCATGTCGAGGATGCAATGGTCATTGAGGCCGCGCTTGACGACCATATTGATCTTGATGGGGGTCAGTCCGACGGCGGCGGCCACTTCGATGCCTTCCAATACCTGATCAACGGGAAAGTCCACGTCGTTCATCGCGCGAAAGACGGCGTCATCCAGCGCATCCAGGCTCACCGTCACACGGTCCAGCCCCGCCGCCTTGAGGGCTGGCGCCTTCTTCGCGAGTAGCGAGCCGTTTGTCGTCAGCGTGAGGTCATGCAGACCGTCGAGCTGAGTCAGCATCGCGACGAGCCGCTCCACCTCGCGCCGCACCAGCGGTTCGCCGCCCGTGAGCCGAATCTTGCCAACACCCATGGCGATGAACAAGCGGGCGAGCCGGGTCATCTCCTCAAACGAGAGGAGCATGCTGGGCGGGAGGAACTGGAAATCGCGACCGAAGATCGCTTTCGGCATGCAGTAGACGCAACGGAAGTTACAGCGGTCCGTCACGGAGATCCGCAGGTCGCGTAGCGGACGGTGCAGTGTATCGGTGATCGTGACCACGGGCGCGTCTGGCACGTGTGGTGGTGGCATATCTGATGCGGACACAAAGACCTCCTGAAGCGGGCGCGATGCGCGGCGTATACTCACCGATCATGCGACCATTCCACACGAACATCGTAATTCGGAAATGTCCTGGCGCGTGAGACGTTTGTCACAGTACGAGATACATCTCTGCGGCATGGTAAGAAACGGATAGTCCCATCACGGTGGAACAGCGCCGGCAGCTCGCGCTCGTAAAACGGCATACCTGGAGAAGCGCCATGGCGGAAGATGTCAGATACCACGGCGAATACAAAGTACCGGGGGGCAAGCTCGTCGCCGCGGATCTTGTGCTCTCGCGTGGGCGGCTGCGCACGGTGGAGCTGAGCGGCGATTTCTTCCTGGAGCCGGCGGAGACACTGGAGCGCATGGTGGCCGCAGTGGAA
>DATGEP010000120.1:0-2697 GCA_035310125.1 Ktedonobacterales bacterium | reverse complement strand
TGACCTGCGGGAGCGAGGGTCCTGGTCACCGGCTGGCGAGTCCCCGTGAGTGACCGTGATTTACCGTTGGTCACCGTGGCGTGTGGCACGTGTGTGGCACGCAGTGAATCCGTCATTACCAGGTCGCAGGTCCAGGTGTGCGACGATGGATAGTGCCGGGGCATAGAGGAGGTACCCATGAGCGTGGCAGGCTTCGCGGAGCCCGGACATAGCTCGTATACCGCTGCCTTGGATGAGCAGGCGCAGCGCAAGGGTGTGCACCCGATCGCCTCGGTGGATGAGCTTCGCGCCGATCTTTTCGAGACGGACGAGGAACTGGATGAGTTCCTGGCCGATCTCAGCACGTTCCGGCATGAGCACATGGCGTAAGTTGTGGGCCGGGTCGTTCTTGATACCGACATCGCCTCTCTGAGTTACAAGGGCCGATTGCCTGCGCTCGTTGCGGAACGCCTGGTTGGTCATGAGATTTGTGTGAGTTTCGTGACCGTGGGCGAGCTGGCAAGGTGGGCTGAGAAGCGCCATTGGGGCCTGCGGGCGCGCGGTGAACTGATGCGCTGGCTCAGGACCGTGATCGTGCTGCCCTACGACGAGCAGGTGGCGTGGAAATGGGGTCAGCTCAGTGTCGTGTCTGAACGCCGTGGCCGTGCACGGCCCATCAACGACACTTGGATCGCCGCCTGCTGTCTTGTCGCAGGTCTGCCGTTGGCGACGCTCAACCATAAGGACTTCATCGACTTCGCTGAGAACGATGGCCTACAGATGATCATCCCGTGACCATGTGGCATGTGCCAGGCTGGTAGTGTTGCCGCGACTCTCCGCTGAGGACAGAAAAGCGCCCTGACCTGGTCTTTCATGGAGCGGGCGAAGGGAATCGAACCCTCATTACCAGCTTGGAAGGCTTCGGACACCAGACCGCTGACGGGCGGTCCCGCAGGTCAGGGTGCATGCGGCTGTCCCCGTGAGTGACCGTGAGTCCCCCTTGTTCACCACCCTGACGGGCACGCAACGGGCACGCCGTGCGGTCTATGGCACTTAGCGGAGACCCAGGACGGTCGTCAGGGCTTCGTCGATACCCCATTGCTGTTCGGGAGTGACCCGGCCGACCAGGTTGCCAAGCCGTCCGGCGTCGATGGCGCCAACTTGTTCGACCAGGACCCGGGTAGTCTCGCCGAGCAACTCGATCTCGGGGCGGAATGATGCCGCTCTGGCGCTGTGAGACGTGGGCGCGACCAGCACCACCGAACGTGGCAACAGCTCGTTCGCTTGGACGATTACTCCGTACCGGCGGCCACGCTGCTCGTGGCCTGTTCCGCGTGGCGGCCGGAATTCGTGGATGTCACCCCGCAGCACGCATGCTCTCCATGAGGGCGGCGACCTCAAGCATCTCGCGCCGGTCGTCCTCGTCGGCCTCAAGGGCCGCGACTTCAGCGGCGAGGGCGGCCTTGCGTTGTAGCAGGGCAGCACTGTCGAGAATCGCGCGGCGGATAGCCTCAGATCTGCTGAGGCCGGTCGCTTCAAGCTGTGCTAGTGCTCGCAGAGCTTCGGGATCGAGACGCACACTGATAGCTGAAGTCACGGCAGTACTGTATCACGATTCGTCATACAAACGATAGAGTCCGGACGCCGTTGCATGGGAGCGGGCGAAGGCAATCGAACCCTCATGAGCAGCTTGGAAGGTGTATGACGCACAGCCGTTACGGCGGCTGACCTGGCAACTCCCGCCTGTAAGTCGGGTTTGTTAGCTGGCGAGTGCCCGCTCGACCAAGGCGCGGTAGTCGTCGACGAGGCCGGGCAGGAGCTTGAGATGGACGATCGTGCCGTCGCCTGCTGGGGTGAGGTCGATCACCTGGCATATGGCGGCGGCGTCTTCGTCACCGGCGACTACGAGGCTGCCGGGCTTGATCTGGCTGGGATCGCGGGCCTCATCGAGGAAGGTCCAGACGTAGCCAGTCTCGTCTTCGTCGTTGAGGTCGGCGGTGATGTCCACGTGGTACATCTCAGCTCTCCTCTCGCCAGACCGCACTTCTAGCGTACTGGGGATTGGGCTGCGGGGCACCGAGGGCGGTGAGCAGATGGGTCAGCTCTTGATCGTCGGCGCGGTGGAGGTGGATGGTGAAGTGTGGCCGTTGCCCAGTGGCGAGCAGCCCGAACCCGTGCTCGGCCAGCCGGGCGACGGTGGGCAGGTAGATGGTGCGGAAGCTGGTGAACCGGCGGCGGAGCAGCTCGTCAAGCGGTATGTCGAGGACTGCGAAGACGGAGATGCCCAGCAGCGGCTGACCGTCCAGGGACCAGGCGCGTGCTGTGCGCTGTGCATGGCTTCGCAGTTTGTCCGGGGTATCACGGCCTCCCCGGATAACCAGTGTCGCGGTGCTGGGCGGTCGCTCAGCTCGCAACCGTGACCGCTGCTCGATCCGTTCACCAGGCATCCGCCAAGGTTATCGTCGATCGCTTACGCGCTCGATTTCAATGCCCTCACATGCAGTGAGTGGTGAGAGCGGGCGAAGGGAATCGAACCCTCATGACCAGCTTGGAAGATCGGTGGAGGGTCAGTCTGTCTGACCTGCGGGAGCGAGGGTCCTGGTCACCGGCTGGCGAGTCCCCGTGAGTGACCGTGATTTACCGTTGGTCACCGTGGCGTGTGGCACGTGTGTGGCACGCAGTGAATCCGTCATTACCAGGTCGCAGGTCCAGGTGTGC
>DATGEP010000119.1:0-1235 GCA_035310125.1 Ktedonobacterales bacterium | reverse complement strand
ACGGGCAGTGCGAACATTTGATCCCGACCTGATCCTCATGGCCCGCGCTGGCTCCATACAAGTCGCGGTGGCGAAGGCCGCCGGTCTACGGGTCGCCGAAGAAGCGTTCGCTGATAGAGGCTACGATGCACACGGGCGGCTCGTCAGCCGCACCCAACCCGGCGCGCTCATAAGCAAGCCCGCGGACGCCGCCGCCAGGGTGGTGCACCTGCTGCAAACGGGACAGATCGCCACGGTGGACGGCGCCCTGCTCACGCTGCGGGCCGATACCATCTGTATCCACAGCGATAGTCCCGGTGCGCCGCAAATCGCCGGCGCCGTGCGCGATGCGCTCCTCGCTGCCGGCATCACCCCGACACCACTCCACAAGAGTCTGCCTCTACCCGGAAATTGACCGTGCTTGGCCGTACCATTCCCAGTCGCCACGTGCTATGCTCCCTTGTGCCGGCCACTCACAGCCAGCCGCCGGAGGAGCGCTACATGCATGCCCTGCTCGATCACTACCAACATGCCCATCTATCGGCCAGCGCGCCGCACAATTTTAAAATTCCGGCAGAATCGGCAACCGCTATTGCCACCAAATGTGAAATTCCGGCAGAATCGGCAACCACCATCGTCCCACCGATTCGTAAATTCCGGCAGAATCGGCAACCTCACTGGAATGAGAGAGGAGCAGCCAGATGAGCGCTGACCAGGGCAGCTACAAAGCGTTCCGCGCGCGGCTGGACGATGTGCTGCGACAGAAGAATCCCGATGCCCTGCGCGCCTTCCTGATTACCGAAGGCCAGTGGCAGGCCAGCGACACCACCGACACCGAAGCCGCACTGTGGATGATGATCGCCACCAGCCCGGCCTTGCGCTCCATGCATGACGAAGCCGAGCGCTGGCTGCTCACACATGGACACGAGACCGAGGCAAGCGCCATCTTTGGCGGGCGCCACAAGTCCCCCGGTGGCGCCCCCAGACAAACGAGCGGCGGCGGCCGTCGCGGCGCCCCGCCTCCACAGCGCCCGAAGCGCCCACCGCCCACTCGACGCTCCTGAGCCTGATCCCCCCGAACGCTGGCCGGTTCCTCGCAGTTGTGGTGATACCACATGTGATTGGGAAGGCGTCCTTCGCCCCCCATATCCGTAGGGGCGTCCGGTGGAGGCCCGCCTTGATGGCGCTGTAGGGGCGCTGCCTGCTGCGCCCGCCCAGACATGGTAATAAGATGCCCCTCGCGCTCCCTCAGAGCA
>DATGEP010000118.1:0-3236 GCA_035310125.1 Ktedonobacterales bacterium | reverse complement strand
CTGAGAGGCTACGCTGGGAATTATCCCTGGCTGGCGGAGGCCGACCCGACCGGCTCCGCGGAGGAGACGCCGCGCTGCTCCGGCATCAGCACGGCGCGACCCTCGATCTTTCCCGCGTCGAGGTCATGCAGCACGTCGTTGGCGTCGGCCAGGGGGAAGGTGGAGCTGGTGATGTGGACCTTGCCCTGGTGCGCCAGCTCCATCAGCTCCGAGAGGTCGGTGTAGCTGCCGACGAGGTTGCCCACAATCTTGAGCTCGGCGAAGATCATTTGGAGCGTCGTCGGCGCGACCGTTCCACCGTAGCCGATGATGGAATACGTGCCGCCCTTGCGCAGCATCGCCATAGCCTTCTCCGGCGTGCCCTTCTCGCCCACGAAGTCCATCACGATGTCCGCGCCGCCGTTGGAATAGTCCACCACGCCCTTCACGCCGCCGTCCGTGCCCGCCAGCACGCCGTGGTCCGCGCCGATGCGTTTGGCGAAGGCCAGCCGCTCATCTGTAGTATCCACCGCGACGACCTTCGCCGTCGTCATCACTTTGAGGAGCTGCACGGCGAAGTGGCCAAGACCGCCGACGCCGATCACCGCGACGACGCTGCCCGGGTACGTCTCCGGCGCGATCTTCTTGACGGCGTGGTACGCCGTGATGCCGGCGTCGGCGTAGGGCGCCAGCGGAATGGGATCGGTGCCCGGCGCCAGCGGCACCACCGCGCGGATGCTCGTCTTCATGTACTCCGCGTAGCCGCCGGGGTGCCCGTCCAGGCCGGGGAAGAACGCATTGACGCAGTGCATATCGTTGCCGGCGCGACACGCCCGGCAGAGTCCGCACGACGGCTGCGGATGCAGAATCACGGGATCGCCACGCTTGAGCGTCGTGACGGCGGACCCGACTGCCTCCACCCATCCGGCGTTCTCGTGGCCGATGGTGTATGGAAGCGCGGGATCGCCCACCGTTTGCCGCCAGATGCCTTCGAGGATGTGCAGGTCGGTGCGGCAGACGCCCGCCCCGCCGACGCGGATGATAACATCTGTGGGGCTTTCGATCTTCGGCTCAGGAACATCCACCATTTTAACCGGCTGATTGTACCCAAATACCTGGACGGCCTTCATCGCGTGCTCCTCCTCGTTCGCTAAATGCCCGTGCTAGCCCGCCGTGCGTTGCTCGACGGTCTCCTCACAGAGCGCGTCAGCGTCCACCTCAACTCCGTGCGTGATCCGATTGAGCGCGGTACACAGCACGGTATTGAATGCGCCATTGAGGCGAATAGTGCGTGCCGCGCGCAGATGCTCCGGCACGGCTTCCGGCGTCAGCGCCCCGCCCTCCACGGTGGTGAAGAGCGGCCCGGCGCTGGACATGTCGAGTCCCGCCGCCGCACGCTTCTGGCGATACAGCGCGAGCGTGCGCGCCGCATTGGGGATGCGCCGCCAGCCAGGCTGGTCCGTCTCGCTGGAGGCAATCTCTTCGCGCACGAGCAGCGCATCGTCCTCGGCTCGTACGTCTGCCGCCGCGAGCCGTGCCAGCCGCTCTGGAGCATAGCCTGCCCGCAGCAGCGTCCGCAGCAATTGCTCCTGGCGCACCAGGAAGGCTTTGCGCAGGAAGGTCATGCGCAGCTCGTCCAGCTCGCCGTCCGCCTCGCCCGCGAAGACCGCCGAGAAAGCCTGCCCGGCGTTGACGCCGTCCGTAATCTCATCCTCGGCGAAGTGGTCGCGCAGCCGCACCGTGACCGTCTCCACGCCCGGCACGCGCGCCACCCGCTCGCGCAGGTCCGCCGTCATCATGTAGGCGAAGTTGGGCGCGCACCAGTAGGTAGGCAGTCGAAAATCTACCACCACCGTGCTCCCCTGAATCGCCACACCCTCGATGAATCCCAGCTTGTCGAGCGGCTGATCCAGCTCTGGGTCCAGCACCTCGCCGATCTGCGCCCACACGTCACGTTCGTCTATCACCGCGTGCGCCTCCTACGCTCCCATTTCGCTCTCTAGAGTTGTCGCCGTCGCGCGGCCATTCATCACTGTCCGGCAGCCCGGCGCGGCAGGCAGCGTCCCTACACCCGGCACGTCCCGATTGTGTGATCGCGACCCCCCCCTCTCGCCGCACGGCGGGAGGGGGGATAGGGTCGTGTTACGCCGTGACGTGCGCGGCACGCCGCTGGGCAAAGGTGTCGCCCGCGATCTTGCCAGAATGCGCCGCCACGTCGAGATTGTAGAGTTTGGCCGCGTTCAGGCCGAGGATCTTCTCTTTGACCTCAGGCGTGAGATCCACGTTGAATTCGGCTTTCAGGTCTTCGGGCATCTGGAAGTCCATGAACTTGTCAATGATCCACTTCGGTTCCCAGATGGCGTAGTCGCTGCCGAAGAGCAGGCGGTCCGGCCCCAGCCAGAAGAGCATGTTGGCCATGAGCTCGGCGAAGTAATGCGGGCGCAGGTTGATGAGCGCCATAACCACCGCGAGGCCGGCATAGATGTTGGTGTCCTGCGCGGCGATGAAGCAGAAGTCTTCGATGCGCGGAATACCGGCGTGCTCGATGATGAAGCGCAGATCGGTGAACTCGGAGGCCGGCTCGTCAATGTCGCCCACGTCGAAGGCGTCCTTATTGAGTGGGTAGATCGTCGGACCTTTGTGGATGTGCAGGTTGACGATTCCCAGCTTCCGGCACTCTTCGAGGAACCGGTAGGCGTCGGGGCTGGTGAGCTTCCAGCCGTGGGAGGCGCCCTTCCACTCGGCGGTGTAGAGCTTGACGCCGGTGATGTTGTAGTCGCCTTTCAACCGGCGAAGATACTCCAGCCCGTTGTCGCCGTCGCGTGGATCGAACGAGCCGTTGAGAATGAAGCGGTCGGGGTACGCGCTCTTGATGGCGTTGTTCTGCTCAGTGGTATTGAAACCGGCCTTGTAGAAGTCTGTGAGGTACGTCGGTTGAAGGATTGCGACATCGTCATACCCTTTGACGAAGAGATCCTCCATCATCCGGTCAATGCCGTACTTCTCGAACTCTTCCAGCCCCCAGATCGTGTCTGCCGGCCCCATTTTGTGATAGGCATAGAAGCATTCGATGAACCCTTTGCCATACTTGTTGGCCTGGTTCTCCACGCTGCCGTCCCATAGGTGCGTGTGCCCATCAACGACGAAGATCTCTTTTCCGTCTTTCGTCCTGTACATCGCGTGAACCCTCCATCCGTGGCGCCGGCACTGCGCCGGCAACGCCTCTAAGCGACTACTGGCCGGGAGATGGCGGTGAC
>DATGEP010000117.1:0-4307 GCA_035310125.1 Ktedonobacterales bacterium | reverse complement strand
TGGGGCCCCCATACCCCTGTAAATTTTTTTGTCGACTTCAGGATACGGCGGCATGTCCGTCCCAGCCGTCTTCGTTTCCACACCCTGGTCGGTCGCGAGCAGCGCTGGGTCCAGCCCGAACGCGGCAGCCAGGAAAACTCTCCAGGCTATCCACGTGGCGCGCGGGTCAGAACGGTTAACATAACGCTCATTATTAGACTCTGCCTGGTCCTGCTCGTCATGGCCCTCCGGCAGGTCAACTTCTTGCCCGTCGTCGAAGTAGGCCATGAGCGTATCGAAGAGTTGGAGCACCGTCCACGGCAGGACCTCGCCCCGCTCCTCGACCGGCCCGCCCTGGGCGGCTAGGCGCGCCGCCTTGCGCGCGGCCTGCAGGTCTACGCCGTTGCGCTTGGCATAGATATGCACGGTTGCGGCGCTCACGCCCAGCTTCTTGGAAAGGCGCAGCGTTGAATCCGGGAAGTGGGCGACCTCCTGGTAGGCTTCCATGAAACGTGCATTCATCCGCGCCATGCGTCGCTCTATGCTCGCGGTTCGAGCTGCCCTCGCCGCGGCCCAGGCCTTCTTGTTCTGCTCCTGCGCGGCAGCGCTCAGCGGCATAGGAGAATCCCCTCACGCCTGGCTGTCCTGACCGGGAGCTGGGAATGAGGGGTCGTGGATGACGGGGCGGGAGAACCCTCGAGTGGAGGGGAGGAGGGCACGAGCCGGGCGGGACGCATGGGCGAGGTGTGCATGCTGGGGAGGTTAGAGTCTACCAGCGAACAACAAGCACAATAAAGCGCTACTGATGAAACAGGCGCGTAACGGATGTTTGTTTCGCCAAAGCGCTTGAATCGAGGCGAGTTAACAGACTGAAACACATGTAACAGATCTATCTCTATCTCTACGTAGAAGAAGGAGAGCAGCAGAAAAAAGCACACTCGATCGTGATCGGGAGGATCTATGAACTCGCGAAAACATCTGTATCGCCCCAACTGTTTCACCTTTTCGCCTCGTAACTCGTTCAGCGGTCAGCACTAAAACTCTCCGCGCTCTGAAACAGTCTCTCCGTTACCAGTTTCATCCGGCCACTCCTCGCGCGTCCCCAGCTCTGTATCAAACCGCGTCCGCGCGTCCGCCAATGACTGAAGTGTAATCACTCGAGTCATCACGCCCCCAACCCGCTTCAGGCTTGACTTCTTGTCGCTGAAGAACTCCGTCATCCGCCGCCCGAACTCCACGATGTTCAGCGGGCGCTTCGCCGTGACCTCGGCGCGGTAGGCTTCATACAGCCCCTTGCACGGCACGACCTTCCCCCACACGTCGCCGAGCATCCCGATCGTGCCTGTCCACAGGCACGATTGCCACCACTCGAGTTCCGGCGCGAGCGACTGGGATTGCTGGTCGCGCAGCTCCTTGGTCATCGGCGGCTTGCGGAGCGCAGCCCTTGAAAAGGGCAGCGCCAGCATGTCGTGGAGGAACGCGGCCAGCGCGTGGTCCGGCACTTCACGCCCACCTTCCGTCAGGGCCGTGAAGTATGGAATATCCTGCACGTGGGCGTCGCTGACTTTCAACGCGAGGTAGCGGCGCTCGAGCGGTCCAGCGGGGATGGACCAGTGTTCGTTGGTCGCGCAGAACAAGTGGACGCAGTTATCCTCTTGGACCGTGTCGATCCCCTTGCGGGTGATGGCGAGCGTGGGTTCCGTGACCAACCGTTTGAGCGCGCCCTGCTCGCGCTTGTCGCCGGCGAAAAAGGCTTCGTCAGCGAATACGACGACCTTGCCGGAGATGGCCGCGTTGAAATGGCCGATGAGGTCCTCAACCTTGTCGAGGTGGGCGTAGTGCTTCCCGAAGATGCGGCCGAGCGCGCGGACGAAGAACCCCTTGCCCGTGCCGGGTTTGCCGCGCATCGCGACGGCAATTTCGCCCGGCACGCCAGGTTCCTGCACCATGGCAGCGAGGAGGCCGAGGAGGAACTCGAAGTGGACCTGGTTGCTGCCGCAGATGACCTCGAAGATGTGCTGCTTGAACTGGCTCCAATCTCCAGCCTTGGGCTCGATGGAAAAGCCCGTCCACAGGTTGTAGTCGCGCTCGCTCGCGACGCGCGGTGGTGGGGCGAACACGACCTGGCGGTAGCTGCGCCGTTGTGGGTGCTCGAGCCACGCGGGAAAGAGCTTCTTGAAGACTGGCTCACCGGACTTCGGGTCCACGCCAACCTGGACGACGCGGTTCTCGTATTCGGAGTAGAGGCTCTTGACGCGCTGGAACTCAGTGAGCCCGCTCGCGGTGTCCTCACGGCCAATGCAGTCGTTCGACCCGAGTCGCACCCAGAAGTGGCGCTCGTTCATCTGCTCGATGGCGTCGTCGTCCTTGAGCTTGAGCCAGCCACGAAGCTTGGTGACCACCAACTCGTCAAGAAACTCGATGAGTTTCTTGCCACCCGTGACCTTCTCGCCGGCGGCGTGCTTGGCCAGCGTACTCTTGACGAAGGCCACGCGGTCGCGCCAGTCGCCGTCGCCCGCCACGTGGGCGGCGGTCTTGATGACGGCCAGGACTTCCTCGTCCGTCAAGCCACCGTTGACCAGGAAGCCCGCGAGCGGGCCGACGGCCCCGTGCCTCGCGCCTGGGCCTGGGTAGTGGCGCGCGAGCAGCGTCGCCACGGCCAGGTTGCGGACGATGCGCGTGGCGTTGTCGGGCTCGAGTCGGAGGAAGTCGCGTTCAATCTCCCATGACAAGCATTCACCTGAGGGGTGAGTGCTTGGCGGAGCCATCGTGTAGCCGCCAGTCGAACGCAATTCAACGAGCATGGAGCTCGTTGAATCCTTGCCTTTGATGTCCGTGTATTGAGTGGTCCGCGCGCCCTCGCAGATGAACCAGTAATGGGAGGCCGGTTTTCCCGGTCTCCCATGAATGTGGCCCGTGTGAGGCAGGAGTTCCTTCGCTGCCTCCACGGCCTCAGGGCAGTCGAGGTCGACGTCTACGCGCCAGCCACTCGGCTCGCCGCACTTGAGGGCGATGTTGTCATTCTCACCGAAGTCCTTCGGTGAGAACGCCTTTTTCTGCCACGATGACGTGGCTCGCTTCTCGCCCTTGGTCAGCGGGACGACGGCCCACCCGTCCGCAATATACTTCTCGGCGACGTCCTTCACGGGCGTCCCTCCTCGAGCCCGTCGCGCCACGCCCGCTCCGCGACGAGGAAGTCAACGACCTCGCGAGCGCAAGCCATCGTCCGCGTGATGACCAGCTGTGGCAAGGCCAGCCAGTCGAGGTCGCTGAGGAACTTCGAGCACGACGCGCCGTTGATGTAGACATCGATCATCCGGCTGCGCAGGTCGTCGCGCTTGATGATGAACACGCGAACGTCGTCGTGCTCGTCGAAGCCGTGCGCCCAGCGAACGGAGGTCTCGAGGAAGCTCATGGAAGCTCCACGTTGTAGGGTGCATACAGTGACGACGCCAGGTAACCGGGCGCCGCGACCAGCACGCGAACGAAGCGGCGGTAGGGGTCTTCCTCGATGCCAACGACGAACGCCGCGTTGAGGTGGTAAGTCGTGCCGGCGCCCTTGAAGTCACCGACCTCGTCGAACCCGTATTCGCTGTAGCACGTGACGAGCTTCACGCGGGCACCACCTTTCCGTAGACCATGAACGCCAGCCGGCCGCCGCGCCGTGCGACGCGAACCGCATGGGTGAGCGCCTCGAGCGTGTAGCGCTGCCAGCCGCGTTGGACCTCGCGGAGTTCATACGCGACCCGTGTCGCCTCGCCGTGCGCGCAGAGCTCGAGCACGGTCAGCTCACGACGAGTGAACTCGTCGTGAAGTCGGCCTTGTCGTCTCAGGAGTTCAGCGTAGGCGCGGCACTTGAGCGAACGGTCGGTCCGTTGTCCCAACAACCGACGGACCTTCGCGGTGGACAACGTGGCCAGGTTGATCGATTCTCTCATCGGATCAGCCACCCGAAGAACCGCACGAAGGCGAACAGGCCGACGATGCCGATGCCGACGAACGTCAGGAAGAGCAGACCAACGAACGCGCCGAACGCGATGCCGGCACCGACGATGTCCCAGAAGCTCATTTTTCACCTCGGATAATCCACACGATGGACTGACAAATGAGGTAGGCCAGCAACACGGTCGCGATGATGTGGCGATCGGCGAACTCGAGCAGGCTCATTCGTCCTCCTTCCCAAAGGTGATCTGTCCGTTGGCGCCGAGCCCGAACGCGCTCAGCGCGATGAGCACGCGGTCGTGGACGTGCCAGGCCAAGGCGAACGCCGGCAGCCACAGCACGAACATGACGGTGGCCTGCCACGGCTCGCGCTTCCCGTAGAAGAG
>DATGEP010000116.1:0-14346 GCA_035310125.1 Ktedonobacterales bacterium | reverse complement strand
GCGCATCTTCAAACATAGCCACGCGGTTCAAGTTTTTCCCAGTGCCCGGCGCTAAAGTGGAACTGGCACGACGGGAATGGGCTGCCTACCCGCAGCCCTGCGGGTGACGCGCTGCGGGCGTCGCTAGCGGCTCTCACGCTCGTGTCTCCACGAGAGCCACACACGATGAACGAGGGAGTTGACCAATGCATCCGGTTGTTACAACACAGTATGGCACGGTGCGCGGCAGTCTCGCCGGTGGTGTGCATAGCTTTAAAGGCATTCCTTATGCAGCGCCACCCTTTGGCGCCAATCGGCTTCGCCCTCCACAGCCAGTTGAGCCATGGAGCGGCGTACGAGACGCCCTCACCTATGGCCCAAAGCAACCCCAGCCTCCATATCCCAAGGGATTCGAAGCGTTTCCTCCAGAGCTTGCCGTCCCCGGTGAGGACTGTTTGAACCTCAATATCTGGTCCCCCGACCTGGGGGCGGCCAGGCTACCGGTGATGGTCTGGATTCATGGCGGAGCGTTTGAGCTCGGAACGGCTGCGACGGCCTGTTATGACGGCAGCCACTTCGCTCGCGACGGCATCGTCTGTGTGACTGGTTCTTCCGCATGCCTGTGCTCCACCTGGCCGACGCCCACACGGCGACTCCCGCGGCCACCTACATGTACGAGTTCGCTTGGCCATCGCCGCTGCTCGACGGACGCCTGGGCGCGTTCCATGCGCTGGAGATTCCCTTCGTCTTCGACATGTTGGGCAAAGGAACTGAGCTGCTTTGGGGTACTAACCCGCCGCAACAGCTCGCCGATACGATGCACGCGGCCTGGGTTGACTTCGCGACCAGAGGAGATCCTGGTTGGCCGAGGTACGACCTGCGGCAGCGGACAACCATGCGCTTCAACAGTATATCGGCGGTCGTGGACGATCCTCGATCCGCTGTGCGGGTCTTGTGGGAAGGCCTGCGGTAGCCGCTGCCAGACGGCGGCCAGCGCTGGCGAGCAGTGCCTCTCAAGATCAACCGAGAGCGCATCCTGAGACGTAAAGGAGGCAGCGGAGACGCGAATGCTCCGTTCGCCCCTGTCTGAGCCAGGAGGCAGAGAGAAGCACGCCGCGGCAGCCTGCGTTAGTCGCGATACTCTTCCCAAGGAGCATACCAATGTTTCAGTTATATCAGTGGCTTGTCTTTACGCATGTCGTCGGCGTCTTCGGATTCCTGCTCGCCCACGGCGCCGCCGCCGCCGTCGCCTTCAAGGTGCGCGGCGAGCGCGAGATTGCGCGGGTGCATGCGCTGCTCGACCTCTCCAAAAGTGCGGCGGCCGTCGGGAACGTGTCCCTGTTGGTGCTGCTCGCCGCCGGGGTCGCCGCCGCCTTTATGGGCGGCTGGTGGGGTCGCGGCTGGATCTGGGCTGCCCTGGGCCTGCTGGTCCTCATCAGCTTCGCCATGACCGGCGTTGGCTCGCGCCCCCTCACTCGCGTTCGGCAGCTATTGGGGGAGACGGGGCCTCGGAGGCCGAAGGGAGATCCGAAAACGTCGCCAGCGATCCCCACGGACCAGCAGCTCGCCGTTGCACTCGCCGCCGTCAACCCCTGGCTCATGACCGCGATTGGTGGCGGCGGCCTGGTTCTCATCCTCTGGCTGATGATGTTCAAGCCGTTCTGATCGCGGATCGCCGGCCGGCTTGCGAACGAGGCCGGGCGATAGCGTGTCTCTATCTGGTCATCGGTCAGGAGGGGTTCGAGGCGGATGCGTCGTGGCATGCCCCGGTTCTACACCAGCACGGTGCAACAGCGTATGAAACTCTGGGTTAAGGCCAGGAACCCAAACGGATTCAGCAGCACGTTTTTTCGCACTGTTTCCAGGGTATGCCGCCAGGAATAGCTAACAGGAGACCGCCAAATCTGGCGGTCTCCTATTGCTCTGAGCAGTGTGGCTCGGTGTTTCGTCAGCGCTCCATGCGTGCGCCCTGGCGGGAAGGGGCGCGGCTGCCACCATCTACGGCGCCGCCGCCGTAGCCGCAGTATGGGCAGACGTTCCATTTCAGCTCTAGCAGGTGCTCGCAGCGCGGGCAGGGCCGGCGGAGCTTTGTGCCGCAGGAGGGACAGACCTGGAACTCGCCGTCCACCCGATAGTGGCAGGTGGGGCAGGTCTGGCGCTCGGTCATCTCAGCTAGCAGGGATTCTTCTTCTAGCTGGCGCTCATACAGCTCGGCAAGGGTCTGCCGGGGCCGTACGATCAGGTAGATGAAAAGGCCGCCCAGACTGAAGACAGCAACGAGCAAGGTCGCCGAGATCTGAAGAATGGTGTCTTGCGTGCGCGAGCGCACGTCGCGCCAGGTCCAGAAGACGAGACTCACCCAAAAGATGACTACGAAGGCCGCGAAGAAGAAGACCGCGACGTAGATCAGCCCGGTCAACCCGCTTAGGCCGCTGCTGGAACTCGTGCTGGTCGAGGTATCCAATGCAGCGGTCGTCGCCGTCGCCGCCGGAGTCGCGGTAGCCGCGGCCACAATCGCCTGATGGAAATCTGGCGGCAGCGGAATGCTCACAGAGTACCACCTCTCTTAGCCGCACTACGAACACTGCTCGACGCGGCTCGACTGCCGCGAGCCAGCATGGCGGCCCGTCCATGCGCCGAACGTCCGACAATGACGTTGTGCGCTTTCCTACACCTACAGAACGAGGCGTTCGGCCACAGGATAACAGGTTTGCCAGGGACTCAGCAACTCATCATACCTGACTGGCTATTCGCCGGATGTCGTGACGTGACGGTCAAGCAGAAACTTGAGCGTCTTGATTTCGCCGCCACGAAGCTCAATGCGTACACCCGTACTCAAGATGCGTGCCAAATCGCGCGTCTCTTCGGGGCGCTCGTCTTCGTTCAGATTTACCACGCTGGCATCACGAAATGGTAACGCGAGGGTGACTTCGCTCGTGACGGGCGCCGGCAATGGATTGTGTAGGCGGACGATCAGCGCGTCGGAGTCGGTGGCGCGTTTGACTGCGCTCAGTGTGACGGTGGCTGGCGCGACATGAACGAAGCTCCAGGAGGCGCCGAGCGGCCCGTCATGCTGCTCTGTCACGCTGGCGCGCAGACCGGCCTCGAACGCCTGCGCCTCGCGCGCGACCGCGGCATCCTCCGCACGCCACGTGCCGGGATGAGGGACGAGGGCGTACTCGAAGACGTGCGTGCCGAGCCCTTGAGCGTCAGGGGTATGCAGCTTGGGGCCGGCGTGATTGTGGCGCGTCGCCAGATCGTCGCGCGAAAGCCACTCGACGCAGCGTAGCAGGGTGAGCGCGACCGCGGAGGCTTCACCGTCTTCGTACGGCAGCACCTCGTATTCGGGCAGGCCGCGATTGAGCACGGCCAGTCCGCGTGTGCCGTCGCTGACGTCCACGAAGCGCTTTTGTGGGTGCGTGTTGACGGGCATTTCGGCCCAGAGGAGCCAGGCGGGGTCGCCCGGTTCCGACTCGGAGCGCTGGGCGGGGCGCTGCGTCACGTCGAAGACGCCTTCGGCATCTGCGGTGCCAGCGACGAAGGGCACGGGGAAGAGTGTGCGCAGACGGTGATCGCGGGCGGCGTTCTCGACGGTGGTGCGGAGTTCGATGCGCCGGCTGTTGATGGCGAGCGAGACGTCGGAGGTGATCGCGCAATGCACCGTGTCCCCTGAGCGGGCGTCGCGGGCCTCGGTGCAGCTTGCGGGCAGGCGGAAGGTGCGGATGATGCGCAGGGTGGCACGGACCGGCCCCTCCTCGACGATCTGGATAGTGGGCGGCCAGGTGGGGTTAGTAATGACTGTATCACTGGCGGGTGGGCAGTAGGTGTAAAGGTCGCCCACATCACCCGTGTCAGCAATGGCGTTGAGACCGGCGTAGATGGCGCTGGTGCGCTTGTCAAGCAGAGTGAGTGTGCCGTCAGTAGGGTCCACATCTACGCGGAGGTGCTCGTTTTCGATATACGACGGCCCGATATGTACACCGCCGGTATGGTTCGATTGGTCCTGGAGCTCGGAGCGTGGGCGCAGGTAGACGACCTGGCCACCGTATGCGGGCACGTCGCGGGCGAGGAGCAGGATATCGGTCTTTTTTGCCTCGCGGGCGATGACGCGGAACGACGAGATATCGTCGCTCATGGCGAGGGCGACGGCCTGCGCCTTGGCGCGCTCAAGGATCGCGAGGTCGGGGTCACCGCGATCAGAGACGACGACATGTACGAGGGCGGTGTTGGGTCTGGTATCCAGGCCAACCCAGGCGTCTACAAGGGTGAAGCCAAAGGCCCGGCCTTCGCTGGCCATTGCGAGGCCAGCCAGGACGAGGGATTTGTCCACTTCCTGGTCCATGAGCTGGCCAGCACGGTCGGAGAGCGTCTGATGCGGAAGGATGTGGCCCTGGGCATCCACAACCTCGAAGTCGGGAAAGCGAAGCTGCGCCTCGACCTGCACGGCGTCGGTGCGGGGGCCAGCGGTGGGATTGAAGACGACGACGGGGACGGCTTGGTCGTCTGAGCGCGTGTCGGCCTGGCCGGCGAGCGTGTCGAGGGCGCGGGTGGTCAGCTCCGCGGCGATTTGCTCGCTCTGATCGAAGCGCGGCAACATCTCGGCGTGGACTTGATCTATGCCGCAGCCGCAGATGCTGTCGTGGGGATGATTCTGGAGGAGGTATTTCCAGGAGAGATCGAGCAAGGCGCGTGGATGGTCGCCTCCATAGAGCCAGGCCCAGACGGTGGCGGGCTCGGCCCAGCGGGTAAGCAGCGCCTCGCAGGTGGCGTTGCGCTGCTTGAGCCACATGCGTGTGGAGAGGACACCAGGCAGGAGGTGCGCTGAATAACTGCTGCGCATCTCGCCGCTGAGCGTGGGGAGCGGGCCGGAGACTTCGCGCATTTTGGCAATATACTGCGGCAGAGTGCCGAGCGTGAGGCGGATGTCGCTGTCCGCCAGCCGTTCATTGGCTTCGGCGAGGATGGCGGGAAGTCCGCGCTGGGGCTCGAGATGATCGGAGCCGTTCATGAGGAGGTGGGTGTTGCTGACGGCTTTGTCGCGCATGCGGCTGGCGATCTGAGTGACGCGGGCCGCGAGCGCTTCGGCGTTCAGCGGGAGCATGGCGGCGTTGGAATAGCCGAATTCGTCGTAGAGCCAGATGACACGCACTTCGCTGCCATCGGGGGCGGCCCAGGTGAAGAGCCCTTTATTGACGCTGGGAGGGACGCCGCGCCAGAAGACGGCGTTGTCTATATCGAAGCCACGGAGAATTTGGGGAAGCTGGGCGATGTGGCCGAAGGTGTCCGGCACGTAGCCGACGGACATGGCGCCGCCGTAAGGCGCGGCCATGCGGCGGCCGATCTGGAGATTGCGGATGAGCGCTTCGCCACCGACGAGGAATTCGTCGGGTTGCAGATACCACGGGCCGACGAGAATCCGGCCCTGGCTGATGAGGGCGCGCAGGCGCGGCTCGTTCTCCGGGCGAATGGCAAGATAGTCTTCGAGGACGATGGTTTGCCCATCGAGCATGAAGTACCGGAAGTCGGGGTCGCGCTCGAGCACATCCAGCACGGTGTCAACGGCGCGCACGAGACGCATGCGGAACTGCTGAAACGTTTGATACCACTCGCGATCCCAGTGTGTATGGGGGACGACGATAAGATTCGTCTCTTCGGTCATGTTGCGTGTACTCGCGATCCTATGCTATTTACCGGCCACGGCACCCCACCTACGGTGATATTCGCTCGCAGGATACCATATTCGGCGCGGAACACCCGCCCTACTGGGGTGGCAGCCAGAATGGTGGGGCGGGGTGCGAAGTAGTGAGGCGGGAGTGAGTAACAAAACACGCCACTCGCGGTGCAACTCAGCGAAGTGGCGTGGGGTGGGTGGTACTGGACTCGAACCAGTGACCTCGTCGGTGTGAACGACGCGCTCTGCCGGCTGAGCTAACCACCCGAAGATTGGGTCTGTCGCCGGAGGCAACTTCAGCATACCACGCGGTTTCGGCGCTCGTCAATGCGGCGCGCAGGGTGGCTGCTGACCTCATTCTAGCATGGTCGGGCGGTAGTTGTTCGTGCTCGCGGCACTGGCGTTCTGGCATATGGGACGAAATACAGGCTGAAGCCCGGAGCGTCTGCCAAGAATCGGCTTGGACTCGGTATCATCCGCGCTGGGCTTGACCAGCGCGGGCGCGTGGCGCTTTGATTTGCATGTTGGCTGTCGTGCAGATGGGGGAACAACCGGAATGACGTCGAGTTTTGACGCGGATACGGCGCTTGCGCGTGTGGATAGAACGGTCTTCGAGGGCGAGATTCGCCCTGCCTGGAGAGTAGGGCGGGGACCAAACGGCGGCTACGTGGCGGTGCTGCTGCTGCGTGCGCTGGACATGACGCTGGCGGACGGCGAGTGGTCGCCATGCTCGCTAACCGTCCATTATCTGCGGCCGCCAGAGGTGGGACCATGCCGCATCGAGACGACCGTGGAGCGCACCGGGCGCACGATGACGTCGCTGTCGGCGCGGCTGGTCCAGGGAGGACGCCCCTGCGCGCTCGCGCTGGCGGCGTATTCCACCGCGCGGCACAGCATCGTTCTGACGGACGCGACAATGCCTGTCGTGCCGCCACCGGAGGACTGCCCGCGCTCGCCGGAGAACTTTATCGCGCTCGACTTTACGCGCAATTTCGAGTACCGTTTCGCGATTGGTGACCCGCCGTTTTCCGGCTCGGCGCACGCCCGCACGGGCGGCTGGATCCGGCTGGCAGAGGAGCGTCGCGCGGATGCGCTGGCCATCGCCGCGTATACGGACGCCTGGGTGCCCTGCATCTTTCCGCAGCTTGCGCAGCCCGTGCCCGCGCCGACGATAGATCTGACGATTCATTTTCGCACGCGGTTGCCGCTGGCCAGCGCGACGCCGGGTGATTTCTATCTCGGCGTGTATTCCTCGAAGCTGGCGGCGGAGGGCTTCTTCGAGGAAGACAGCGAGATCTGGAGTCGGGATGGGGTGCTGCTCGCGCAGTCGCGCCAGCTCGCGCTGCTGCCGGAGGGGTGAAGGCGCTGTGGTGCGCTGATTTGGGGGTATTGTGTGCTGGCGGGCATGGGACTGGCTCTCGCTACGTCGTCGCGTGGCGAGGTGAGTTTCCCGCTCGCGCTGTCGGTACTTAACTGATGTCGGTGCGGGGGCCTTAGCCAGCCGAGCTGGTGGGGCCGGCATTCCTGCCGACTGGCGCGGACAGGAATGTCCGCGCCACCGTGAGCAATCACGCGCGACATCAGGAGAGGTGAGGAGGACATCGCATGGCTGGAGTACGTATCATCCGCGCGACCGAGCGCACAGTGACGACGGCGCAGACCACCAACATGCGGCGTGAGGCAGCCATTGAGCCGGAGGAGGGGACACCGGGACCCCAGCTCTGGATGGGTCTTGTGACCACGCCGCCCGGTGGCGTGTCGGGCTGGCACCATCACGGCGACTGCGTGAGTGGCATCTTTGTGGTGAGCGGGCGCGCACGATTTTCGTGGGGGCCTGGTGGCCACGAGGGGGCGGAGGTCGGACCGGGCGACTTTCTGGCGGTGGCAGCCGGAGCCATTCACCAGGAGGAAGCGTTGGGCGACGAGCCGCTGGTATTGGTCGTCGCGCGAGGTGCCGCGGGGACGCTCGTCGTCAATACGGCGGGGCCGGCGGCGGAGTAGGATCTCAGCGCCCGCGCCAAGGCCCGGCCCGATGCGGCAGGCGCCCAGTGATAATGAGCATACAATTTTGTCGTGTCGTATGGTGGCCGCTACCGCACTCGGGCGGGCGCTCGCGTGTGCGTTTCGCAATGCCCGGTTAATAGTAGACGAGATTGTCTGGCCGGAAAAAACATTGCCCGTGGCAGCGTAGAATCCGACACGGGCGAATAGCTCCATTCCTGGCGCTGTATCCGCCAGATGGAGCGCCACCAGTATAGACTATTTCCGCAATTGAACGCTGTGCCTGTCAGCAACGCTTGACGCTCGCTGTACCATATACGCAGGTAGCTTTGTGTACTCAGAAAGCGAATCGGCGCAGAAAGGACAGCAGCACACATGGCAGGCAAACAGCAACAACCGCAGCCACAGGTGATCTATGTCGAGCGCAAGTCCGATCGAGGCTTGCTGTATCTCATCCTCTTCGGCTGGTGGTATGTTCTCTGGCGCGTCCTGAAATGGAGTTGGGGCGTCGTCACGTGGCCGATTCGGTTCGCGTCGCGCGTCGGCTGGGATGTCCTGGTGAAGTGGCCGTGGCAGGCCACGCTGGCTGTGGGTCGCTGGACCGTAGCAGGTGTGCGTGCTCTCATCAATCGTCAGCAGCAGCAACCTCCCGCTTGACCACGGCGGTATAATTGCTGCACAACCGCGTTGGGACAGCGCGTGGCGGTAGCCCGTAGGCGGGGTGGCGGATATATGTGCTAGGTATGTGTGGCGCGTCGTGTATAGTCTTCTAATGTCCCTTGTGGCAGTATCCATTTCGGTTCGCACCCGCTGCAAGCGTCGCACCCGGCCTTCGCGCCGGGTGAGGATTGAAACGTGGCAGTATCCATTCCTGCTCCCACAGGAGCCGCGCCGGGCGGCATATCCCGGCATCCCTTCGGTGGTTATAGACCAATATAAAGAGGCCCCCGAGCTGCTTTCGGGGGCCTCAGCCTATTTAGAACGCATCCCCGATACTTTCCTCCTTGAAGCTCTTGCGCGCCCGTCGCGCCCGGTTGCCCGCGCCATACCGGCGCATCACCGTCTCCGACCGCCAGCCCCCTTGCTCCATCACATACGATTCGCTTTTGCCCCGCGCGATGCTCTGATCGGCGAAGGTGTGCCGGAACAGTTGGGGAACAGATCGAACTCGATACCGGCCTGCTCGGCACGGCGGAGCAGCATATCGCGGATGCCGCTGAAGCCCATGCGCCCTTGGCGGTGAGGAACAACCGGGGCGTGTCGCCGGCTTTGGGATGGCGCGCACGCAGCCGCAGATACGTGTCGACCGCTCGCGTCGCCTTCGCCCCGAATGCCGCCACCCGATAGCGGCGCCCCTTGCCCAGCACGCGCACCTCCTGCTCATCCAGATCGAGATCATCCAGACAAATGCCGACCAGCTCCGCCCGGCGCATGCCCGTATCGAGCAGCAAGCGCATGATGGCCGTGTCGCGGCGCTCCTCAAAGCCCTTCCCCTCGCAGACCTTCAGCAGCGCCCGGATGGCCTCCTCAGGCAGCACGCTCCCCGGCTCCGGCTCGTGGGTTGGCCGGCGCATGCGTGCCATCGGATGCTCGGCGATCTCCTCACTCAGCAGCCACGTGAAGAACCCGTGCAGCTCGGCATAGCGCGTGATGACCGTGCTGGCCTTGAGATGATCGAGCAGCCAGCCGATATAGGCTTGCACGTGTTCGCGGCGGATGTCCTCCGGCGCCGTGGGCAGCTCGCGCCAGACGAGGAAGCGGGCGAACTCATGGATGGTATGCGTGTAGGTGTGGATGGTGCCCGGCGCTCGGTTCTCCGCATGGAGCGCACGGCGAAACGACAGCACGCGCTGGTGCCAGGTGGCGGGCACCTCCGCCGGAATCGCGATGGTCGGGTGAACCGTTCGTACCATGTCCTACCTCTCTCGGAAAACGTCAGTATTGCTGTATTCCAATGTTGTGCGACCGAAAGAGTAACGGAGCGTGCGTTACGGAGCCGGAAATTATGGGGTGTTGCGTGTGCGTGAGAGAGGCGGACGACCCATCAATATTTGTAGAAGTGCTGGCGAGCCTCCTCCTCTGGGGATTTGTCCGCGAAGTAGGCGGCTTCCAGGCGCTTGACGGCGAGGTAGGCGGGGGCGAGCGGCGCGCCGAGCGCGCCCAGGAGCATCTCATCGGCGGCGAGGGCGTCCAGCGCGGCGCTGAGGCTCTCTGGCAGACGGTGGATGCCGCGCCGCGCGCGCTCGTCGTCGCTGAGATTGCCGGGGTCCACGTCTACCGGCTCGCCGGGGTCGAGCTGGCGGCGGATGCCGTCCAGTCCAGCGGCGAGCAGGCCGCCAAGGGCGAGGTAGGGGTTGCCGCTATGGTCGGCGGGCTTTAGCTCCAGGTTGGTGGAGCTGGCTTCGCGGCCCCAGAACGGCGAGGGGATGCGAATGGCGCCCTCGCGGTTGTCGAAGCCGTAGGCGGTGTAGGCGGAGCTCCAGAAGTGCGGGAGCAGGCGACGGTACGAGTTGGGGCTGGCGCAGGTGAGGGCGAGCAGCGCGGGCAGGTGCGCCAGCACGCCGCCAATGAAGGCGTAGCCCATCTGGCTGATACCGCCGCGCCCAGCAGGATCGTAGAGCAGGTTACGGCTCTCTTGCGAGGTGCTGGACCCGCTCCACAAACTGAAGTGGATGTGAGCGCCGCTGCCCGCCTGATCCAGGAATGGCTTGGCCGCGAAGGAGGCCAGCGTGCCGTATTGGCGCGCTACGCCGCGCACCGTCTCGCGGATGAGCAGCACGTTATCGGCGGCGCGTAGGGCATCCGCGGGGTGGATGGAGATTTCCTGCTGACCGGGTCCCAGCTCCGGCATGAACTGCTCGATCTGCACGCCCTGGCTTTCAAGGGTCGCGAGGATATCGTCTATGATCTCGGCGGAGGAGTCGAAGCCGATGCTGCTGTAGCAGAGGCTGTGGTCGAACGGCTCGTAGCCGGTGGGAGTCTCGTGGGCGAGGTAGAATTCGTGCTCGACGGCGGCACGCAGGGTGATGCCCATTTTTGCCGCTTCGGCAATCTGACGCTTGAGGAACGTGCGCGGACAGGCGCCCCAGGGCTGGCGATTCAGGTCGAGCAGATCGCAGAACATCATGCCGGCGCTGGGCGCGTAGGGCAGGACGACGAAGGTTTCTGGGTCGGGGACGAGGCGAAATTCACCGATTGGCCCCAGTCCCTCGACCGGGGCCAGCGCGTCTATTCCCGCGAACGCCTGCATGGCGAGCGATTGCCCGATGCCCTCCGTCATGCGCCGCGCAAGTCCGGTGATATGGGACGCTTTGCCGCGAATGATGCCGCCATTGTCGCAGTACATGAAGCGGACCAGCCGGAGCTGCGCCTCCTCGGCCAGCCGTACCACCGTATCGCGGTCCATATGAACGCTCCTCTACACCTCCACGATGACGGGAAGAATCATGGGGCGCCGCTTGAGCTTGTCGTAAATGTACTCGCTAAGGGTGTCGCGGATTTTGTTCTTGAGGAAACCCCAATCCGAGGTTCGGCCACGGGCGCTCAGCGCGTTGAAGGCGTTGGTGACGCGGGCGCGCGCGGCTTCCATCAGCGGCTCGGCCTCGCGTTCGTAGACGAAGCCGCGCGAGATGATATCGGGCCCAGCGAGCGGCGCGCCCGTCTCTGAATCCATCGTCATGACCACGACGAGGATGCCATCCTGCGAGAGCACCTGACGGTCGCGCAGGACGACGTGGCCGACATCGCCAACGCCCAGGCCATCCACGAAGACATTGCCGACGGGAATGTGGTTAACAATCTTGATGCCGCCCTGTTCGGAGGCTTCGATGACGTCGCCGTCGGTAGCGATGACGACGTTCTGGGGCGCCACGCCCAGGCTTTCAGCCACCTCGGCATGGCGGCAGAGCATGCGATATTCGCCGTGGACGGGAACGACGTAGCGCGGGCGCAGCAGCGCGAGCATCAGCTTGATCTCTTCGCGGCTGCCGTGGCCGGAGACGTGGACCTGCGCGCGGCCCTGGTAGTAGACATCCGCGCCCTTGCGCAGCAGGTTATCAATGTTGCGATAGACCGCTTTTTCGTTGCCGACGATAGGGGTTGAGCTGAGGATGACGGTATCCTCCGGCTGTAGCTGGACGAAGCGGTGGTCGCCATTGGCGATGCGGGTCAGGGCGGAGGTTGGCTCGCCCTGGCTGCCGGTGCAGATGATAAGCAGCTTGCTCGCCGGAATGCGGTTCATCTCTTCGACGCTAGCCAGCACGCCAGTTGGGATGTGCAGGTAGCCAAGCTCGATAGCCATTTGCACGTTATTCACCATCGAACGGCCCACCAATGCCACGCGCCGGTCGTACCTGACGGCGACATCAATCGCCTGCTGGACGCGGGAGATCAGCGAGGCGAATGTGGCAAGAAGGATACGTCCGGGCGCGTGGCTGAAGAGTGTGTCGAAAGTGGCGTCGAGAACACTTTCGGAGGGGGTGTATCCCGGCGATTCAACACGGGTGGAGTCGCCGCAGAGCACCATCACGCCCTCATCGCCCAGCCGCGCGAGCGCGCCGAGATCGGCGGGCCGCTGGTCTACGGGGGTGAAGTCGAATTTGTAGTCGCCGGTGTGGACGATGATGCCAGCGGGAGTGCGCAGCACCAACGCCACGGCATCCGGGATGCTGTGGTTGACGCGCAGAAACCCGACGGAGATTTGCCCTGCCTGAATGGTATCGGCGGGGTCTACGACTACCAGATTGGCGCTCTCCAGCAGACGGCGCTCGCGCAGCTTGACGGTGATGAGGCCGTGCGTTAGTCGGGTCGCGTAGACCGTTGGAAAGCCAAGCTGCGGGAGGATGTAGGGTAAAGCGCCGATGTGATCTTCGTGGCCGTGGGTGATGAAGATGCCGCGAATGCGATCCATCTTGTCATGCAGATACGAGATATCGGGGATGACAAGGTCCACGCCGAGCATCTCGTCGTCGGGAAACATGAGACCGGCGTCAACGATGGCGATGTCGTTCCCGTACTCGATGGCCATCATGTTCTTGCCGATCTCACCGAGACCGCCAATGGGAATCAGTCGAACGGGGGAGATTCTGGTCCGTTCGTTGCCGCGTTGTCCATGTCGGTTAGTCACCAAATTGTCCTTCCTTGCCGCAAGGAAACCGTTCTTGCGGCATGCGTGCTTGCTGAACCGCGCACCTCCCAGTGGGACATATGGGCATGCGGTCAGGTATGTATAGCGACGCACCGCTGTGCGAGCGATGCGCAATCAACCTAGCCAATCGCCTCCACTGTACCACCCCGCGCAGGTCGGGTGCATCCGGGTGAGATTGTTGCCCACACGCGGGCGGGCATGCTACACTTTCTAGGATATATCTGGCGGTTTGCGCCTCTGCTTGTGCCGCACCGATTGCGTCTACACCTGTTTTTCACTCGTATTTGCTCCTTCTGAGACGTCACCGCCAGATCGGTGCCTGTTCGGACGGATATTAAGAGGTATTGTCACTCATGGAGACACCAGCGACGGAGCTCGCCGAAGTCAAGAAGGTTCGCCTGAGAGCGGACGTTCAGGCAAGCGATGGCGAGGCGGGGAAGGTCGCCGATATGGTGGCGGACGCTGAGCAGCGCACCGTCACGCATGTTGGAATCAAGCCAGGATTTCTGGGATTGGGCGGTACGTTCTATGTGCCGATGAGCCTCGTCAGCGCGGGTGATAGCGAGAGCCTGACCATTACGATTTCGCTGGCGGAGATGAAGGAAAAGTACGGCATAACTCCCACGGGCGTGCTGCTGACCGGTGGTACAAGTGTGGTCGCGGGCGGCCGTGCGCTCGGTAAGCTGACGCAGGTGACGGTTCACAGTGAATCGCTGGTGCTGCGCCATCTGGTGATTGAGCGCGGCTTGGGGCGCGAATTTCTCGTGCCGGCGCGCGCCGTGACGGGCATGAGCGCCAAGCAGATTCAGGTGGATCTCGGCATCGTCAAGCCGGATCAGCTGACTCCATTCCGCACCGATGCCGCGCTAGCCGAGGATGTCTACCAGGCCATCTATAATTATGATCCGCTACGCATTGATCTGCCCGGCATCGAGATCCACGCGATTGACGGCGTTGTGTGGTTGAAGGGACATGCTTCCAGCGAGCTCAATGTGCGGCTGGCGGCGGATCAGCTGCTCAATATTCCGGGATTGGGCGAGCTCAACACCGACATCACCGTGGATAGCGACCTCGCCGCGAGCGTCTCCTCGGCGCTCGCGCATGATCCGCGGACCGCGAGCGAGTACATTGGCGTATACCCACGGTTGGGTGTGGTGCGACTTCGCGGCGCCGTACACACGCCGACCGCGCGGCAGGCGGCGACGGAAATCGCGGGCGCTGTCGGTGGGGTGAAGAAGCTGGAGAACGAGCTGAAGGTGGACCCAAACGCCGATGTGGTGCCGGTGCTGGCGGGAGTCACTAACGAGGATGACATGGTGCCAGGCGGGCACTAAGGTGACGATGAGACGCCCCCAGAGTCAACGTTGACTCTGGGGACATTTGTATGCCGAGCGACACTGAGCCTTACTCTTTCGTGGTGCCGGCGGCTACGTGGCGCGAGCGGGCGCGAACGGGCTTGTGGCCGTTGTGCGCGGCGGCGAGGTGGGATGCGGCGGACGGTGTCTTGGAGCGAGCGACTTTGCCGAAAACGGGTACGCACCAGTCCATA
>DATGEP010000115.1:0-15395 GCA_035310125.1 Ktedonobacterales bacterium | reverse complement strand
GGCGCTGCCGCCGAGCGATTGGGCGGCTTCGGTGAACGCCTGCTCGATGGAGGCGAGCAGGGTGTCACGCGCGGCGCCTTCGAGGAGTGTGCGCACTTCGCCCTGGATGCGTACTTCGCGTGGGACGGCGTTGCGGGCGGTGCCGCCTTCGATGCGGCCGATGGAGACGCGGGTGGTGTCGCCGTCGAGCGAGCCGGATGGATACTGAGCGCGGCGGAACATTTCGATGGCGCTGGCAGCGCCCGCTAGCTGCTTGCCGGGGTGGCCGCCGCTGCCGTGGAGCGTCACATCAAAGGCGATGTAGGTGGCGGCGCGCTGGACGACGACGCCCGGCTCGCCCGCGTTATCAAAAACGATGCCTTCGCGTACGCCCCAGGGGGAGGGATCGAAGGCCTTGGCGCCGGTCAGGCCCACTTCTTCGCCGGTGGTGAGGAGCAGCAGCAGGGGCGGATGCGTCAGGGCGGAGTAGTGCAGCGTTTCGACGGTATGCAGGATGATGGCGAGGCCCGCGCTGTCGTCGGCGCCGAGGTTGGTGGTTCCGTCGCTGCGCATGACGCCATCGGTGATGGTGGGGGTATGAGCGGCGCCGGGAGGCACACGGTCCATGTGGGCGTTGAGCAGGAGCGGCGGCTCAGCGTCGCGGGTGGTAGGGACGCCGGGAACGCGAGCAATGAGATTGCCGGCGTCGTCAACGATGGGGGCGAGGCCGAAGCGGTCCAAACGCTCGATCATGTAGTCACGCACGTGGCCCTCAGAGCCGGAGATGCTCGGAATGCCGGCAAGCTCGATCAGGGTGTTGGTGATGCGGGCTTCGAGCGCGTCGTCGGTCTTGCGCTCCGCAGCGGACTGGTCCATTGGGTGCCTCCTGAGTACGATGGCAGTTTGTGCGGAGTATTACCTACCCCGCCGCTGGCCCACACGTGGTGTTTCACGAGCAGTGTAGCATCTGGCGAGAGAGGGCAGGCTCACGCTACAGGCGCCACACCTGCTTGAGACGACCGATTAGCTCCTGCTGGCGGCGCTCGATCACTGCTGGCGTCCATTCTTCCTCTTGAAGCACCTGGGTCGTCAGGGCAAAGGGTGAGACGCCATTGCGAGCGGCGAAGTAGACCTGCTTCTTGCGGGCGAAGTCATAATTCGAGGCGTTCGCGTTCTTCGTGCCAGAGAGCAGGACGAGATTGCCGAGCCGGTGGACATGGCTGGCCCGTTCTTCGGGTGTCGGAAATGCGCGCATCCACTCGCTATCCTGCGCGGGATTACGCGGCAGGACATGCTCGACAGTGATGGTACGCCGATTGTAGACGGCTTCTGTGCCGGCCAGGCTGCTATCCAGCCGCAGGAGCGCATACTGGCGCGGTCGAGGGGACATGAGATAGAAATCGCCACTGAGCGCGCCTATCGTGGCCTCGCGCTCCTCGGCGCTGAGCTGAATAGGCGAGCTGGGGAACGAGAGGTCGTCGCCACGCTCAATGGCGACGATCAGGCGGGCATAGCGCGGCGTGCGCCGGTGCGCGTACTGCCGCCGGATCATCAGGGAGGCGGCGAGCCGCTCCAACTCGGTGAAGAAACGCGCCAGCCGTTCGGGATTGTCGTGATGCAGGGAGAGATAGAGGATTGCGGGCGCCATCCAATCCATGTGATCAACGCGATTGAGCCAGCGCAGCGGCTCATTGACACGATCAGCGCCTTCGGCATGCTGGTAGCTTGCGTGCAGAATGACATCGTATGCGCGACCATATGGCACCACCAGGTCATCAATCAGCCGTTGCGAGTCGCCCACAACGCCGATGACGTGCGTGCGGAACTCATCGAGCATGGCTTCTCGCGGTTGCAGGTTTTTGCGGTAGATGGTGCGGATGTGGCCAAGGAGATCGTCGAAGGCTTCGCGGCCCAAGAGCTCCTCGGTATCTTCCCAACGGGCGGTGTAGGTTTGCTGGGCGCTTTCGGGAATACGACCGATGATATCCGCCTTGAGAATGTCGGCGGACGAGAGATCGAGGCCGCGATCGTTGAGGATGGAGAAGATGCGATAGGCTGAGCTGAGATCAGGGGTGGAGACGACGACGAGCAGGCAACGCCGCACGACGAATTGCGCGAGGCGGACGCGGCGCTCTGTGGAAAGTGGCGCGAGCTCGCGGAGATAGTGCAGCGCGTTCTCACGCATGTTCCGCTGGCTGTCGGGTAGCTCAGGTGGGATGTGCTCGCGGAGCTTGCGCAGGCCGTCCGGGCTTTGGATGTATTCCTGAAAGAAGCGAGCGTCACGCTCCTTGGGGCTGATGCGATAGCGGGCGGGAATATCGTTGAGCGGATCGGCAGGCTCATACAGCCGCCGCGTAATGCCCTCGCCGAACTGATCTGGGATAAGCGCGCGCAGGACAGCGAGAAGAATGGTGAGGGTGATGAGACGCTGGTGGCCGTCCACAACCTGGGCGTCAGGGCGCTCGCCTTTGATGAGAACGATGCTGCCAAGAAAGTACGGATTGAGATCTTCCACGGCTTCGTCGCTGTTGCCGAGGTAGTCCAGCAGATCATCTAACAGCTCGCCGGCATGCTCGGTGGTCCAGGCATAGGGGCGCTGGTATGGGGGGATGCTGAAGGCAAATTTGTCGCCGAAGATATCACCGACAGGGTACTGCTCGCCGCGAATCTCGATTCTGGCCATATGCTGCTCCTTCGCACAAAAGCTCATCTGTATCGCAGAGTGTACCAGAGTGGAACAAAAAGGGTGGCCCGTAGCGGTGCGGCTTTCTACGCGCCGAAGAAGCTCTCCAGCAGGTGGGAGACGCGCGCCGGTGCTTCGCGATGGGGGCAATGGCCGCAGTCTTCCAGCACTTCCAGCCGGCCATCGCGCAGGCGGGCGCGCGCCGCCTCGCCGTGCGCCAGAGGGATGACGGTGTCCTGCGCTCCGTGGATGAGCAGGACGGGCACGCCGATGGTGTCCAATACTTCCAGCGCGTTCGTGCGCTGGCCGCGAATGTCGCCAACGTCGCGGAGCATGCGCAGGAAGGCCGCGCGGGTTGCTGGGTCGCGCAGACGCTCCAAAATGTCGGATTCTTCGGCGGCGGCTCGCGCCTGGTCCGCTATGAGCGCCGATCCACCGAAGGTTTCGGCTGTGTCGGCGAGCGCCGTCGCGGGCCAGAGCCGCCCCAGGAGCGTGTGGCCCAGCCGCGCGGCGGGATGCTGTGTGTGGCGCGAGGCGAGCAGCGCGCCGATCACCGGCGATGATCCAATCAGCGTGCAGAGCCGCAGGCTAAGGGGAAGATGCCGTCCCAGGCCACCGCTCGCGAGCAGCGCCAGCCGCCGAACGCGCTCGGGATACTGAATGTAGAGATGCAGCGCCAACCCGCCGCCGAGTGAATGGCCGACGATGTTGGCGGACTCTATGCCAACGGCATCCAGAAAGTGGCGCATATAGGCTGCCATCGCCCAGAGGCTGTAGGTGATGGGCGGCTTCTCCGAGGCGCCGCAGCCGAGCATATCGGGCGCGTAGACGCGATGGCGCCTGGCGAGAGCGGGCAACAGGCGCTGCCACGATTCCTTGCAGTCGGCCAGCCCGTGGAGCAGCAGCACCGGCTCGCCGGTGCCGCCGGTCAGGTAGCGCATGCGATAGCCCAGCACGCGCGCCTCGCGCTCCTCGAACGCGATGGGCGCGGTGCCCCGCCGTGCCACGACGGGTACGTCGCCTTCATGTTGCCGCATCGCATGGACTCCTTGTGTTGCTGTGCCTGAAATGTGCCAGTATGTCTTACCAGCACTTGTAGGATGGGCGAAGTATACTGCGGTTGAACGGCGGTCGTATAGAGGGAGCATGTGGGAGGTGGACCATGCGCGACGATATTATACTGCCGGCGACGGCGCGCCGGCTGAGCGCCGCCGGTTTAGGCTGGGAGCCAGCTATCGGCGACTGGTGCGTTGTGCTGGGCGCTGAGCATGTGGCAGAGGCTCAGGGCGGGCTCTGGCTGGTCGCAGCGCGCTTTCCCGCCGCGGGGCTGCTGGCGCTGGCCGATGCCGCCGGGCAGTGGCCGATTACGCAAGTGGCCGCGCGCGAGTGCCTCTGGATGCCCACGGCGGGGCAGCTCAAGACGTGGCTGCGGGCGCGGGGCTATCGGATCGCCTCCGGTGAGTCGCCCGCGCTGCTGCTGGGCGGCGACGCATCGTTGCGCCATGTTTGCCGGCTCACCCGCGCGGGGAATACGACTCCGATAGACGGCGAGGGCGCCGGCGAAGCGGAAGCGGTGGCCGACGCGATTCTACGGCTGCTGGGCGCGGGTACGGCGGATGAACGCGGGCGCGGCTGGTGAAAACATGGGTGGAGGGATTGCCAGGATTCTGACCAAGGGAAGGGCCGGTCATTCTGTCCTCTCTCTCTCCTATCTCTGCCGTCTGCCACGGTCTAGCCGCCGAGCAAGCGCTGGTATAGTTCTTCCTGGCGCGCGGCGGCCTGGCGATACACGGCCTGGCGGGAGCGGTCCGGCTGGATGGGCGCGGTGAGATTGGGGGGGACGCTGGCCACATCTGGCAGGGCGCCGAGCGTCTCCAGTGCGAGCAGCGCCGCGCCACGCGCCGAAGCCTCGGAGTCGCGCGAGGGATAGAGCGGAACACTCAGCACGTCGGCGACGACCTGCTGGAAGAGCCGCGAGCTGAGCAGTGCACCGCCGCTGCCGATGACCTGCGGCGCGTTGACCGGCAGGCTCAGCGCCCGCGCGAGCCGCTCGTAGACCGCGTTGATGCGGTAGGCCAGCGCTTCGATGCCGGCTCGCAGCAGCTCGTAGGGGGTGGTCTTCGCGCCGATGCCAGCAAAGGCGGCGCGCGCCTCGCCGTGCCAGCCCAGGCTGCGCTCGCCTGCCAGATACGGTAGCACGGTCACGCCGTGGGCGGCGGGCGGAAGCTTTGCCACTTCGGCTTCGGCATCGGTCAGCTTCGGCACGCGCAGGGTTGCTTCCATCCAAGCGAAGAGGTTGCCGCCTTCGCTGAGCGCTCCGCCCAGCACAGCGCGCCGCGCGTCCAGCAGGTAGAGCCAGAGTCCTTCGGGTGGCGTTACGTTCGCAAGCGGGACGAGCGCCCGCAGCGCGCTCGATGTGCCGACGGTCAGCGCGATGCGCTGTGGGGTGGTGCAGCCGGACCCGACGCTGGCCGCCGCGCCGTCACCCAGCGCTGGATACCACGGCACATCATGCAGCGCCGGCCACCGCCCACTGTAGCGCGGCGCCAGCCCGTGCACCGCGTCGCGCAGATCTCCCAGCGGGGGCAGCTGCTCCCGTCGCAGATTCAGCGCGCGCAGAAGCTCGTCGTCCCAGATGTGTTCGTGCGTGCGCAGCAGTCCCGTGCCGGAGGCCATGCAGAGGCCGCAGACGGAGCGGCCAAGGATCTGCCGGTGCAGATATTCACCAAACGAGAGATATTCCGCCGCGCTGGCGAAGATTTCCGGCTGCGTCTGTTGGAGCCAGCGCAGCTTCGCGGGCCAGTAGCTGGCGTGGAGCATCGCGCCGGTGCGCTGGTGGATGGCGCGCTGATCGAGCTGGCGCGCCAGCTCGCGAGCGGCGTTGCGTGGGCGTGTATCCGCCCAGGTGATGACTGGCGTGAGCGGCTTGCCGTTCGTGTCTACGGCGACGAGGCTGTGCCAGAAGGTATCCGTCGCCACCGCCGCGATGTGTGCCGCCAGTGGCCCCGCCGCCTCCAGCGCCTCATCCACCACGTCCGCGGTGGCGGCCACCAGCAGGTCCGCATCCACGGCGATCTCGCCGTCGTCCGTTTCCAGCAGCGGATAGGTGCGCTGGACATGTACGCTCGGCACGCCCACTCCGGTAGCGTCAAATAGGAGCGCTCGCACCGACGAGGTGCCGATATCCAGCGCCAGCACGTATGGTGCCTGCCCGCTGCTTGCCATCCCGCTCGATGCCGCCATGTCGCCCTCCGCTTTCTTGCTCGTCGTGAGCCGCGTATACGCTGGGTGTCGGTTTCGTACCGTAATACTCGTACCCTATCACCAAATGGAGAGCGCATGCATCGCGCCGTCGCCGCTCCATCGCCAGCGGGCGTCCGCCGGACGCCCCTACGGAAGCCACGAGCGCGGGGGTTGCCCCCTCCACTACGTGTGGACTCCGCGCGCTCGTGGCACGTTGGAATAGCGTATACTGAGGGCCGCGTCCAGAGCCAGCTATGCCGGCGGAATACAAGGATTATGGGCGATGCGCACAGATCCAGCTCCATACACCGACATCAATGCTTTCCCGGAGCTGTTGCTCGCGCGGATGCGGGCGATTTTGGGCGATGCGTTGATCGGACTCTTCCTCTATGGATCGCTGGCGGCGGGCGATTTCGACGTCGCCGGCAGCGATATTGATTTCGTGGCCGCAACGTCCGCCGAGATGGATGAGCGTGCGCTTGCGGTGCTGAAGGGGATGCACGAGGAGCTTGTGGCTACGGGTGGTCAGTGGGGCGAGCGCCTTTCAGGAGGCATAATCTGTGACGGATGAGACGAGCGTACGCGCTGGTTACGCGGTGATCTGGGACGTGGACGGCGTGCTCCTTGATAGCGCCGAGCAGCACCGCCAGGCGTGGCACGCGCTCGCGCGGGAGAATGGCTTCCCATACACGGACGCTGCCTTTTGGGCGACCTTTGGCATGCGCAACAGCGATATCATCCCGCGTGTCTTCGGCGTTACCGATCCGGCGCGTGTGGCGGCGCTGGGCGAGCGGAAAGAGGCGGTCTATCGCGAGCTGCTGGCGCGGCAGGCGACGGCGCTGCCGGGAGCGGCGGAGCTGATGGCGGCGCTACACGCGGCGGGCTATCGCCAGGCGCTCGGCTCCTCGGCGCCGGAAGAGAATCTTCGCCTCATCGTGCGGCTGCTGGGCATTGGCTCCTATCTCAACGCCACGGTCTCCGGCGAGACGGTCGCGCGCGGCAAGCCCGCCCCGGATATTTTTCTGGCGGCGGCGGCGACGCTCGGTGTCGCACCGGCGCGCTGTCTGGTGATCGAGGACGCGCCGGCGGGTGTCGCGGCGGCCCACGCGGGCGGCATGCGCGCGCTGGCGGTGCGGCGGTTGGGGCAGGCGGACGCGCCCGGTCTGGAGGCCGCTGAGCGCGTGGTGGATTCGCTGCGCGATGTGGACGTGGCGTTGGTGGATGGGTTGCTCAGCGTTGGCTGATGAATGATGATGGAATATTCCGAAAGCTGGCCGCACCATCGCTTGATGCGGCCACATGCGTATATTAGACTGAGGCGAATGGTCCGTGATGAGAGAGTGTGTGTGGGGGTGGATGCATCCACCCGTGCCAGGGCATGTGAGCATATCGCCGGCAACACTGGTGATGTGGCGCACCACCATAACATGAGAAGGCGGCTCATGAAGCCGACTCGCAGCAAAAGGGACAGTAGCCATGAATCGACACCTACTCTATTCGATGGTGATCAAGTGGTCGGATCGCGTCATGGGTGGTCCGGCGGTGACGCATGACGCGAGCTATGAAGAGGCGGTGAATCGAGGGTATGAGGCGCACGACGCCCTGATTGCCCCGGCGCGCTTGTACCATGAGCCGCTGCCCCAGCCGCGCCTCTACGCGCATGTGTAGTCTCTCGCAGCCGGCGCCATCACTGCTGCTGGGCCTGCCGCCAAACTCAACGCCGTTCATCATGCTGGTCTTCGCGCTGGTGCTGATCGTGCCGCCCGCGTTGACGCTGAATTATGGCCGCAACTCCGGCAAGCTGGGCGAAGTCATCCGACGACCGGGTTTCCGGCTGGCTGCGGTGGCGTATGTCTTACTGGTGGTCGCGGAGTTTCTGATTGATTTTCTCGTGCTGCCGACGGATGGCGCGCTGCAAGACTGGTCCAACAACGAGTATCTGCTGTTTCTTTCCCGCCACTGCTCGACGGCAACCGTGACGATGGCGCTGCAACAGGCACAATCGCCGAGCAGCGTCCTGCGTGTCGTGGCGGTGGTGCTGTTGGGCGCGGGACTGGTGTTGCTCGCGCTAGGCTTCATCTATCGGAATGTCGCGCCGAAGTCGCGTTAGGGGTCAGTGTCGTGTTGAAATGGCGCGTTGTCGTGACGCACATGTAGTGGACAGCGGGTGTAAAGTAGGGAGGCGGCCACAAAGTCGCCGGCAGCTGGGAGGCTGGACCGATGGGCAACGACCCGCATAGATGTGAAGCCCTATGAACCGCACAGATCGTCTCCTCGCCGTTGTGCTGGAGCTGCAAGGGAAGGGTTGGCAGCGTGCCGAAGACCTTGCGGCAACCTTCGAGTGCAGCCGGCGCACTATCTATCGTGACCTCCAGGCGCTGGGGCAGGCTGGCGTTCCGCTCGTCTCTGTGCCGGGGCGCGGCTACTCGCTGATGGAGGGCTACTTCCTGCCGCCGCTCAGCTTTGGTACGGATGAGGCGACGATGTTGTTGCTGGGCAGCGACTTCATGGCTCAGCACTTCGACGCGCAGTATCGCGCGGCCGCGCAGTCCGCCGGGCGTAAGATCGCGGGTGTGCTGCCGGAGCGACTGCGGGGTGAGGTGCGCGAGCTGCGCGAGAGCATCCACTTCGTTGGGGAGGGCGTCAGTGCGCGGCCACTCGAAGCTGCCAAGCTCCAGACGCTGCGCCGGGCCATTCTCGCGCGTGAGCGGGTGCGCTTCTACTATACGGCCCGCTATGGCGCCGACGGCCCGCGCCAGCCGCACGCGCGCGAGGCAGATCCCTACGCCCTTATCAACGTGGGCGGTGTGTGGTATCTCTCCGCGTACTGCCACCTGCGCCGCGCTGTGCGGAACTTCCGGCTGGATCGCATGGATGATGTGAGCGTGCTGGAAACGAGCTTCACCCGGCCAGAGGGGTTCCAGGCGGAGCGACGCACGCTTTTCGAGCCGGGTAGCTTCGACGTGCGAATACACTTCGCGCCGGAGGTGGTGCGCTGGGTACGCGAGGCGCCGTCATTCTTTGCCATCGCCGAGGAGGAGGCGCCGGACGGTGGGTTGCTCGTGACGTTGCATGTACGGCACGAGAGCGAGATTTTGCAGTGGCTGCTGAGCTGGGGCAGGCATGTGCGCGTGCTGGAGCCGGAGGCACTGTGTCAGCGTCACGCGGAGGAAGCGGAGTCTATCCTGGCGCAGTACGTATCTCATCCCGTGCGCTGAAAAGTACCCCTTCGTAACATGGTCACGTACTGATTTTGGCGCGCCCAGCAGGTGATGTGTACGGCCTTCCGGCGCGAGCATGGCCACATGCGGAATGGATTCCGCTTGACAGCCTGGGGCCTGGTCGCTACAATTGGCTGCGCTGGTCCCGGTAGAAGAGAGGGTGGAGGATGAGTATGGGGGTGGGAACAGATGAGCGACTACAGGACGGATGAACGTTGGATCGGCGCTACGGCAGGGCCGTATTACATCGAGCAACTTCTGGCGCACGGCCCACTGGGTCCGCTGTTCGCGGCGCGACACGGGGAGACTCAAGGCGCATGTCTCGTCCGTATTCTGAATGTGCCGGAAGCACGTACGCCTGAGCTTCAGCGTACGTATATCATGCAGATCGAGCGCCATGCTACGCACGTGATGGCCCTCCAGCATCCCGCTATTTTGCCGCTGGTGGATTTCGGCATGGAGCGAGGGGCGCCCTATCTGGTCTGGCCTCAGGTTATCATGCGACCGCTGAGTGTACGCCTGGCACAGAGTGGTCCCCTGGACGTGCTAACGGTCGGGCGCTACCTTGACCAGATTGCCACCGCGCTGGAGTCTGGCTACCAACAGGCGACACTCCATCGTAATCTGTCCCTCGACTGTGTGTTTCTCCAATTGGATGGCCATATCCTCGTGGCGGATTTCGGTGTCCGGCGGTTGGTGGAATTGCTTGGTCCGAGCGACCGGCGCCATCCGTTTTATGGCAGCCTCGAAGCCTGCGCGCCCGAACAGATCCGTGGGGAGCATATAGACGCGTACACTGATGTGTACGCGTTAGGCGGGGTGACTTACCGACTTCTCACTGGTCAGCCGATTTATACTGGTGATACACCCGGCGAGATCATGGAGCGTCACCTCAATGACCAACCGAGACCAATGGCGAACTGGCGTGACGATCTCCCTTCCGGTCTGGAGGGTGTTCTGGCGGGCGCGCTCGCCAAAGACCCGGTACACCGGTTCCCCCAAGCCAGCGCTTTCGCCAATGCGTATCACGACGTGGTTACCCCGAATAGTATGGTGCGGTTGCCGCTGGCAGGTGGCGCTCCAGCTAGCGCGCAGCCTATCGCGCCGATGGATGGGTTGGCGCCCCCTCACGCGAAAGGAGGCGCACTGCCGGCTGGCGAGGCGCGCGATGGCAGCCCGCCAGCTCGCGCCCGTCCGTTCTCACGCCGGCGAGGGGGGCGCCCGCTCGGCAGGGAGCGCCTGATCGTCACGGTCGTGACGGTTCTTGTGCTTCTGGGAAGTGGTCTATTCGTCGTCTATGGCGGCTCGGTGCTCCGAAACAGTGGGACGGCTGGCGCAACAGGGACGGTGGCCTTCATAGATGGCTCGCAGAGCTCGCCAGGGCACACCGACGCTCTGCACATCGTTTTGCACGGGCTATCCACGGTCGCCAGTGGCTCCCATTACGAGGCCTGGCTCATCAATCAGCAGAGCGAGCAGGCCACTGCCCTGGGCGCGCTATCCGCAACCGACCAGACGGGCCAATCGTATGCGCTGGACTATCCGCACGCGGGGGAGAGCGGCCTGCCGCAAGCGAACTTGCTCGGTCTTGGTGACAAGATCGAGGTCACCGTGGAGCAGGGCGACGTGACGGCGCCGGTTGGCCATGTCATTCTGGTGGGGGTGTTTCCGCCGCGAGCATTCGTCCATATTCGACATTTGCTCGTCAGTTTTCCGACGACACCGGGCGAGATTGGTCTGCTGGTGGGAATGCTGGGACAGACACAGGAGCTGGACGCGCAAGCCACCGCGCTGCAAAATGCCGCAGCCGCGGGAAAGACGGCCACCGTCCGATGTATCGCTCAAAGTATGCTCGACATCATCGAAGGCACGCGGGGAGCGCATTATCGCCCACTGGACGACGTGTGCGCGGCGCTGAACGTTACGCTCGTCGGGGATGGCTTCGGCTTGCTGGGAACGGCGGCGGGCGACGCGACCAGCGGCTACCTGGACGGCGCGACAGATCACGCCTCGCTGGCCGCTACCCAGCCGGATGCCACCGACGGCATTCGGCTGCATGCGGGGCATGTGGAAACGGCGATGTCGAACATCAAAGGCTGGGTGACGCAGGCGGATCAGCTGGCGCTCCAACTGCTCGCGACTCCCGCGGATGCCGGTGCGCTCTCCGGTTTGGTGCTCGCCTGCGATTATGCGTATCACGGGCGGAACACGAACCCTGATCAGACGATTGATCCGGCGCCGGGCGAGGCCGGCGCACAGACGGCTTACGAGCATGGGCAGTTCATGGCGACGCTGGCACTTGCGCCGAGCAGGTAGTCGCCAGCCGTGCCGCAACGACGCAGGCGAGGCAATTTTCTGGCATCACCAGAATCTCGTGGGGCTGTTGCCATAGCATTGTCACACCCCTATTCCATACTGGTTACAGGCAGGTGAGAGGATACGGGTCCCGGCATCGAAGTGCCGGAACACGCGCCGATGGGCTGAAGTCTGGCGACTTTCACCCGTTGCCGAATGCGTCGAACGTGTGGAAAGGGAAGAACCCCATGTTAACAGGTCTGAATTTCGCGATCCTCCATGTACGCGACATGGCCCAGATGCGGGCGTATTACACCGAGAAGCTGGGGTTGAACTCAGAGGGCGGGTCACCAGAGTTCGTGCAGTTCAACCGGCCCGGCGAGCAGGGCGCGACTTTCGCGTTGCAAGCGGATGCCAACGCGCAGCCAAAGGCGGACCCGGAGCTGTGGTGGTATGTAGACGATGCCGACGCGGTACACGCCGAGCTCGTACGCCGTGGTGTCGAGATAGCGAGTGCGCCGAAGGATGAGCCGTTCGGGCGCGCGTTCTCGATCAAGGATCCGGAAGGCAACACGCTGTATATGTTGCAATTGCGGTAGCCCGCATAACGGGAACTCCGCCCTGTCCTTTCTCCCCACGGGGAGAAGGGGGGCCGGGGGTGAAGAGAACGAGCCGGCGAGACGCCAGTGGTACACGATACGTGCCGGCGTCTCGCCGCTTTGTCTACGTCTACGCCTACACACGAGCTGGAGCGGGAATGACGCCGAGCTGCACCATCAGCCCCAGCGAATTAGAGTACAGGCGCGAACGAGCGATCTTGCCCTGCTGGAAGTCGTTTGCCGAGATGAAGCGGATCTCAGCCGTCCGTCCGGTCGGTGGAATGTCTCCAGCCGGCCCACGAAGCGGTCCGGCTTGTGTACCCCGGCCCGTAAACTCGATGACGGCACACTGCTCGCTGGCGGTTATCGAGGTGGTTTCTGTCTTCCCATCAGGGAAGGCGGACGCCCCTATGAAGCCGCGCCGCGCGCGGCATGACCCCAGTTTTTGAGAGAATCCAGGCGAAAATCTCCATACAAGCCTGGCACATCTTCTGCTTGTCGTCTCTCTGGTGGGATTTGTGCTCCACAAAGGAGGAGGACAGGCTATGGTGCTTCGTACACCGGTGAGGCGAATCGAGCGGATGTTAGCCGGAGAAGTGACCGGTAATGAGTGGTGGGCGGTGGGCGACGCGCCGGTGCGTGTCGCGGAGGCGCTCGCGCCGCTCGTAGACGGGCGCAGCGCCATGCTGGCTATGTGCGTCGCCTTCCTGACCGCCAAACATACTATCTGGCTGGCGGATTGGTCGTTACATGCGCAGCTCCTCATGGTGCGCGGCAAGGATCAGCGCGCGGGTCGGGATGGCTCGCCGGAGCAGCACGCCCTGATTGAGCGGTTGCGTGCCGCTGGATTGGACGAGGATGCGCTGGCGCTCTGGTCCGCCGGGCGCTTGCGTGTGATGGACGTGCTTGGCTTCGCGGCGCAGCGCGGCGTGGATGTGCGGGTACTGCTCTGGGATCCCTTTGATCCATTCGGTCGTGTGCATATTGTCAACGATCCGCGCAAACAGCAGAAACTGCTGGAGTCGTGTGGTGTCCACTGTCGCCTGGACAAGAACAGCCGCTCGCCGTTTCATGTGGCGCAGGCGTTGCACCAGAAGTGCGCCGTGGTTGATGGCTACACGGCCTTCGTCGGCGGCGTGGACCTGACCGTGGAGTACGGCGGCGATTTCGACCGCTGGGATACCTCCACACATCCCTTCGCCTCCGCCACGCGGGCCACCGATCTTGGCCCGGCGCCACATCCCTGGCATGATGTGCATACCGTGCTGGCAGGCAATCCGGCACAGGATGTAGAGCGTAACATTCGCCAGCGCTGGGACGAGACATACCGGCATGGGTTGCGGCGCAGCGCGCCGCCGCTCAAGACACTTGCCAAGGAGCTTTTGGCCGGTGAGCGCGATGGGGATCGCGGGCTGCGCGATGCGACGGAAGGCGGGGATCATGTGCCGGGTAGTGGCGCCGCGGAGGTGGGATCCGCCGTGCGCATGCAGGTGGTGCGGACGATTCCCGCGCTGACGTATCGCTTTGCGCCGCAAGGCATCCACGGTATCGCGCAAGCCTACATTCTGGCGCTGCGGCAGGCGCGGCGCTTCATTTATCTTGAGAGCCAGTATCTCTGGCTTGAAACGTTCAGTGGATTGGACATCTGGCGGTTGGGCTGGCCAAGTCATTTCATGCAGACACTGCTGGATGAGCTGGCGGGCGCGGCTGAGCGCGGCATCGTGATTGGCCTTGTGCTGCCTGACCATCCCAACGCCGGGCGCGAGTACACCGACAATACGATTGCGTGGCTGCGTCGCAATGCGCCAGGAGCTGCGCGCGATGGACGCTTGCGTTTCTTCACGCTCGCGACCAGCGATTCACGCACTCGCGATAACCTGATGCGCTACCGCCCGGTCTACGTTCACGCCAAGGTGGGCATCGTGGACGACACCTGGGCTACCGTTGGATCGGCCAACCTGAATAGCCGGGGCATGAGTCATGATGCTGAGCTGAATATCTCCGTACTGGACGACGAATTTGCGCGAAGTCTGCGGCTCGCGCTCTGGGCCGAGCATCTAGGGCTGTTCAGCACCGCTCACACTGGCTGGCCCGCTCCCGCCGCGCTGCCTCTGCTCGCGCCCCTCCCGCGCCCACGCACCGAGGGGGTGCTGTCGCTGCTGGAGGAGCCGGTAGATGCGCTGGACTCGAATGCTGACTGGCTCGCGTTGCGCGATCCTCTCGCTGGGTTAGATATCCTCTGGCGCCGCGCCCAGGATAATCTGGATCGCCTCTGCGGAGGCGAACGGCTGGTAGGGCAGCTCCTCCCGTACCTCACCCGCGATGAAGGACACGACCGCGAGCTCACGGTGGACGCTAAGCGCGGTCTGCTCGATCCGCTGCGGCAGACGCGCGAGGGTGTGCATATTCGCCATGTGGGGAAGTACGTGTAGTGTGACACTTGTTGCCGTTAGACGGGCGCTCCCAACAAGTGCCCGACGATGAACCACAGACCCAGGAGACAGAGGACCGGACCGGCCAAATGTTCGGCGCGTTCCCCGATGGTGCGGCTTGCGTGCATGCCCACCCATTGTCCCGCGAGGCTTACGATCAGGGCCTGAATGGCGATGACGGCGAGGGCGGGCGCCAGGGGGAATCCGAGCACGCCGAAGGAAAAGCCTACAGCGAGCTCGTCCAGGCTGATGCTCAGGGCTAGACCGGCTACGGCCCAGCCGCCCTTCATGGCGATGCGCACGATCTGCGCTGCCTCGCCATCGTTCGCATCCCGATCACCATCCTTGTCGTCTTCATGCCGCTCCTTGAGCAGCATCCATAGACCGACTCCGAAGATCAACGCGCCCGCCAGCTCGTTGCTCCACTCGCCGATTGCGTGACCGAGCGGCAGGCCCATGAGCAATCCGGCGGCGGGCATCAGTCCCTCGGTGGCAGCGAATATCAGCGCGAGGCGCACGCGGCGGCGCAGCGGCATCGGCGTCATACCCAGAACGGTTGATAGGGCAAAGGTATCGAGACCCAGCGGTAGGGCAAACAGGATGAGACGCGCGAGTATCTGACCGGTCATTACGCATGCTCCTCCTGTTTCCGCGCCGTCCTCGTGCTGAGTATCGCATGTTTCGCATGTATCGCATACCTCTTCCACTTCCGGCGTAGGCGACCGCAAGGCACATGACCGGGGCCAGGGACATGGCATGGCACGCGGGTATCACAATGGCCCTGTGCGCCGGGGCGGTCCTGGCCCTATAGTGTTGGGTATGGATGCCAGTATAAACAGGTGTATTACGAATGGGATATGGAGGCATAGTGTGACATCGCGCATTCGCTATTCGAAGGCCGCGCCCGGAGTATATCGGGCTATGCAGGGCCTGGAGGATTATG
>DATGEP010000114.1:0-5762 GCA_035310125.1 Ktedonobacterales bacterium | reverse complement strand
GCCGCTGCGGCGCCTCCTCCATCATCAGGGTCAGGTAGGGCGCCACGAACGCCCACTCGTCATCACTTACGTCGCTGGGATAGGGGTGGCGTGTTTCCATCCTCCCAGCGTACCAAGCCAAAGTGCATAACAGGCTCTAGGAACGACCGGCGAGCCGGTCCGTGCCACCGCAGAGGCCTGGGAGCATGGCGACCATCACCCGGAGCAGTGACGCCATCCGCATTCGGTACGGCAAAGGCCAGCCGACGGAGCAGCTCTATGGCGTCTTCCTGCGCGGGGTCGCGCACATCAAACAGCCCGCTACCGCTCGAACCGGCTGTGGGCAGCGGTTGGGTCTGGCGCCGGTGACCGCGGCGCTTGCCAAGGTCCGCTGTGGCCGCTGCCTGGCCTATCTCGACGCCTACCTCATGCAGGTTCAAGCAACGAGTGACGCCACAGCGGCCGAGTACCTAGCAGCCGCTCAGACCGGCACCAGCACCGCTGGTGAATCATTGGCCGGTGAGTTCACCGCCCGTGAGACCGGGTACAGCCGCATCACCTGCGCTGGATACGGCGCAAGAAGTGATAGCAGCTGCTCGACCGCGTGCTCCCCATTCGACAGCCAGTCCTCTTCAGCGTCGCGCCGCAGGATGACCGGCATGCGGTTGTGAATCGGCGCCATCAGCGCGTTGGGCTGCGTGGTGAGAATCGCGTAGGTCTGGCGAGCGTGCCCATTTGGGTCAGTCCAGGTGGTGTGGATGCCGGCGAAGGCGAAGAGGTCCTGGTCGGTACACGAGATGCGGTGAGGTACTTTGCCCTGCGGCGTCTTCTGCCACTCGTAGAAGCCCGTCGCCGGCACCAGGCAGCGGCGAGTGGCGAACGCTTTCTTGAAGGCCGGGCTCGTGGCGACCGTCTCGGCTCGCGCGTTGATGAAGCCCTCGGGCTTCTTGGCGTAGACGGGAATGAAACCCCAGGACATCGGCACGAGCTGTCGGTCGGCGGTCACCACCGGCATGGTCTGCGTGGGCGCGACGTTGTAGCGCGGCTCGGCGAAGTCGAACAAGGCCTGGTGCACCGCGAAGCGGTCGGGCAGCTCGCGGGTGGTGGTCAAGTCGTAGCGGCCGCACATGGTTCCACGCTCCTCTACTGGCTTATGTGAAGCTTGTGCGTGATTACTCCATCGTTCCCTTGCCAACACTGATTTCCCTGCCCAGAATAGCACATTAGTTCTTATCTGTCCTGCAGGAGCACGGAATGTGGGCTCGCTGTCCGCATCGCTGGGACTGGAGCGCCACGTATCAGCGCTGGACGTGCTTGTTCTGTGGGGTCGAGCAGGCGGCGTGTCCCCATCCCTCGTGGCGCTGGCGCAATATCCACCAGTCCGAATGCGGCCATTGCGGGTTGACTCGCGCGTTCATCCAGGAAGAGACCGTGGTGAACGGCATGCCTGCGAGCGACCCGCCCAGAGGAGAACCGAATGGAAGCACCGTTTCCCCAGTGCCCCAAGTGTCGCGGCCGGCTGCTTCTTGAAGCCGACGCGCATGCGTTCGGACCGGCAACTGAGTGGGTCTGCCTGCAGTGCGGCTATCGCGCCGCAGCACACGGCCCAACCGTTGCCTCGACGCGTACGAAGCTGGCGCACGACCGACCCAGCGAGCGCCGATTGCGCCGTGAACGTCGGGATGTGACACTTGTCGCGTTCCACCTGCGCAAGCTGGCGCAGCGGTCCTGAGTACGCCCGAGAACCCGCGGGGTCGCTCGGGTGTTTTGATGTCGTGCGGACGGCGTCTATGCCTACTGCCCCGCTCGGCCCCACAGACCTGCCGTGCGGCCAGAACTGCCTCGACGGCTGCCCGATTCAGGGCAAAATGACCAAACTCCAGGCCGGGCTGGTCCCAGCGACGAACGACCCTGCCGTACCGGTCGTGCGGGCGTTCTTGGATGGTTACGCCCAGCTCACCGAGCGCTCGGAGGAAGCGCGTCGGCTTTACCCCACGACTGTGGCGCTCCCTGCCCTGTTTGACCTGGTGCTCTCGGCAAAGTATGCCGCTCGGGCCATCGCCAACGCCGGCTGGACCTACTGCGACGGCGACGACTACGGTGACCGTCCGGCCAAGTACTTCCCCTTCCTCAAGGCCTGCCCGCGCTGCACCGTCAAGCGCGACTTTCGCCCAGCTGCCAAGTCCAACAAGCCGCCGTCCGACACCATCGGCACCATCGCGAGCGATGTCACGAGCCTGATTCTGGCCGAGTACCTCGCCCGCGTCGCGCCCGGTCTCCGCGTTGCGAAAACCACCCAGCTCCGGGGCGACGCGGATGCCGTCATCTACGGGGAAGCGCTCCTGGCACTGGCGGAAATTAAGTCCTCGCCGCTTGTGATTTACCCGCTGGAGATTCAGCTCCCCGAGCGACTAACCGAGCCGCGAGACGGCGAAGCCGCCTCAATGGCTGACCATTCGAGCATCACCGACGACCTGACTGGCCCGCTTGCGTTCTACTTGCCTCATTGGGATGCGCGGATTCCGCTCGGACCACGGGATGCGAGCTGGCCCTATGCCACCCTGGCGCGGTTCGTCGCCGACCCCGGCATCGTCGAAATCGTGCTCGCGGCCTGGCGTGACCTCTACGAGATTTACGCCGGCAACCGCAGCGCCCGCGGCGTGAGCGAACGGCGACGGTGGCTGATGTGTGGCTGCGGCAGCCCGGTCGATGACGGCAAGAATCTGCCTGGCCTGGACCGCACGGACGACATGAAGAAGGGCACCTACCAGGTGCTCAAGTACGGCACGTCCTACAAAGAGCAGTGCCTGAAACGCGTGATTCGCGCTGTGCTTATTTCAAACGTCTTCCCACTGCGCCTCTACGATGCCTATCTCGCCGATATGCAAGACGTCATTTGGTCGAAGGACAAATACATCGTCAGTTCTGACAACGACGTTATGTCATTCAATAAAGCCGATGTGTTCAATTTATATGATGCATTGCTGTGCTTGAGCGATTCACGGTACCGTGATGAGCAGTTACGGGCCGTGTTCGCCTTGCCTGACCGGTCGGAGTGAGTATCCGTGTCCGCTCAGCCCGCCCAATTCCTGTTCCAGCTGCGGCGCAACATCGTCATCGAAGGCGACCTGCAGCTGGCTGAGCTTGAGCTGGGTGCCTTCCTGCCCGGAGCACTGACTGGACTGGAGGACCTCGCTGCGGCGGTGGTCGAGGCGCCGGTGCTGCGAACGCTGGCCGGCTGTGGCACGCTCGGCAACCATAGTCGGCCGAAGGGGCGCCAGGGGTACGCAGCCTTGGGTTCTCTTGAGCTGCTGCCGGAGCTGATAAGGCGTCTCTCGTTCGTTCAGCGGCTCTACTGCCTGACCGAGGACAGCGACGCCGCCCGCCAGTTCTTGCGGACCGTCGAGCAGACCCTCGGTCCAGTCCTCACGTGGCAGAGCCAGGAGGGTCAGCTCGTTATCCAGGCCGTTCCCCACTACGCCCTGATTGAACTCTCAGAGGTCGTCGCCCGCCAGTCTTCCGGCGTAGCGGAGATGAAGCGGAACCTTGATGCGCTGCTTGCGGCCTTGTTGGACCGGACCAGCGAACGCCACGCGGCGCAGGTGGCCGAAAAGGCGCTCTCGGCCGGGTCAACGACCTCGCATCTCTCGCACGACATCCACTACTACAAGGCCAAGTTCTTCCCGCGCATGGTGCGCTCACTGCTCAACGTCTGCTCGCAACGGCTGGGACCCGGACCACACCGCGCGATGGACAACTTCGCCGGCAGCGGCACGACGCTGCTTGAGGCGGCGCTCCTGGGTATCCCGAGCGTCGGCGTGGACCTGGACCCGCTCTCGGTGATGATTGCCAAGGCCAAGCTGGAGGTGCTCCAGCTCGACGCCGACTATCTGGCGAGCGAAGCCGCCAAGGTGCTGCAGGGCATCCAAGCGCAGATGTCGGGTCAGCTCAGCCTGTTCGCCGGTTCGAGCGCGGCGGTACCGGATGAAGACGTGGTCTTCCCGGCCTGGCTGATGAAGAACCGCCAGATGAACGCGACCATCGCCAGGGACCTCAACCGCGAAATTCGAGCCGTGAAAGCCGGTGTGGCGGCCGGCGCCCCGGACGTGCAGAACATCCTGCGCGTGCTCATGTCCGACGCCATCTCGCGCAAAATCCGCATGCGCTTTCTGGGCACCGGCGTCGGGCGCTTCGCACTCACCTTCGCCGTAACCTCGATGGTCCGGCACTTCAGCACGGCGGTGAGCCAGTACGTGAAGGTCGCGGCGACCTGTGAATGGCTGCGGGAGACCGTGCATCTGACGCTGGCCGATGCCCAGGTCGTGACCGCGGACACCCGCCATATTCCCGACGAGCTGGGGATGTTCGACCTGCTCGTGACCTCGCCGCCGTATCTCCCAGCCTCAAGCGGGCGGGAGAGCTACACGAAGGCTCGATCGCCATCCCTGATTGCCCTGGGGATGCGCCGGCACGACGATGTGGACCTCCTGGTCGATGAGACAATTGGCTCGATGGAGGGCAACGGCGTCGACCTGGAGCAGCTCCGACCCGAAGAGCGGGTCATCGTTGACTGGCTCGCAACCGACGAGCTGCGGGCGATTAAGGCCGCGCCCACGGCTCGCTACTTCCTCGACATGCGGGCGACGTTCGCCGAGATGCGGCGGGTGCTCTCCCCTGGCGCCCTGGCCGTCGTCGTGAGCGGGAAGCAGAGCACGTTCTACCAGTTCTCAACCCGCACCGCGCTGCATGTGGTCGAGGCCGCACAGCTCCTCGCGACCGAGGCCGAGAGCGTGGGCTTTACGGTCGAATCGCTCATCGACGTGCAGCTGAATAAGTCCAATCGGAACGCCCGGCCGCGGTCTCTCGACGACTACTACGAGACGCTCATTGTGCTGAAGCAGCCAGACCGATACCGCCCCTCACACATCAAGGCGTAGAGGTCTGCCTCACTTTTGCACTTCGCCACCTGTTCCATTTCCTCCATATATATGGCAGCACTCGATACAAGAGGAGAACCGCTACGATGGCCCCCGCAACAAAGCCGTCAACCAAAGTGTGAAACCAACGATAGCGCAGGTGACCAGCTTCCCAGAAGAGCAGACCTACCGTACCGATTGTTGCAAGCAATGGAAATACGATAACGTACGCAATCCACGCTACATTGAGTAACATGGGATAGTTTGACAAATACATTTCGCCTTCGCGACGGTAAACTTTGTTTCCGCCGAGTAGCGGCGATATAGTGTCTTCAAGTAAGTGTACATATCTATACTGTCGGTCAACAGAGATTGACGTCTGGCAGTATCTCAGGACAAGAGCGAGGGTGAGAACCCACGTTGCATCGAGCAGGGCAGGCAACGGTAGTGAACGGAAATCTAGCTTGCCACCTCCTGCATCCAATGTACCAGCTGTTCCGCGAAACGCGAGAGGATAGCCAATTTCAAGCGCAAGTAGGGCGAAGACTATAATGACCCATATAAAAAGTCGGTCGCGCAACTTCTCGGCTTCACGAAGCCGAGCAAACGTGTCCTTGTAATGGTCGTGAAGAACGTCGAGTCTCTTCTCGTCCGCAATCAATGCAACGTCTACGCCTCATTGATAGCCTTAAGAATTGCCTCTTGAGTAAACGACATTGCCCACTTCGGAACCTGTCAACCTTGTTGAGACCACCCGTTGGGAAAATTAGCGGAGGATTCACTCTGGCATCGTCGTCACCTCCTCAGGCAGCGGGAACGGCGGATTGATCCAGGCAGCCGTCGGGATCGCGGGTGGGGTCGGTGGCT
>DATGEP010000113.1:0-2148 GCA_035310125.1 Ktedonobacterales bacterium | reverse complement strand
GAATCAAATCCGCCCTGGCGCGCCGTCACCCCTATAAGCACTGGCTCACAACGCACCTCGAGCGCTTGCATGAGCTGCCATGCGCGCCCTTCGCCGACACGCCCTTAGAGGCAGACACCCTCTTCGAGCGCCAGCAGCTCTACGGCTTCACTCACGAAGATATCGAACTTGTCCTGCGCCCCATACTGACCGAGAACAGGGAGCCGGTATGGAGCATGGGTGATGATACGCCGCCTGCCGCCTACTCGCGCCAGTCACGCGCCTTTGCTGATTACTTTCGCCAGCGTTTCGCCCAAGTGACAAACCCACCCATCGACCCCCTGCGCGAGCAAATTGTCATGTCTCTCGACTGCTATCTCGGCCCCCGCCAGAGCCTGCTCACCGAAACGCCGCTGCACGCCAGCCTGCTGCACCTGGAAAGCCCCGTACTCACCGAGGCTCAATTAGAAACAGTGCGCACCCTCAACAAACACGGCTTTCTCGCCCGTACTCTTCATACCACATTTGAGAGCGCGGCTGGTCCCGGCGCGCTTGAGCAGGCGCTAAACTCACTTGACGCGCAGGCGGCCCGGGCCGTCGATGATGGCATTGGCTTGCTCATTTTAAGTGACCGGGAAGCCAGCGCGACAGCGCCACCCATTCCGATGCTGCTGGCGGTCGCTTCAGTCCATCGCGCCCTCATACGCGGGGGGCTGCGCACCCGCATATCTCTCGTCTGTGAAACCGGTTCAGCCTGGGATGTTCACCAGGTTGCCCTCCTGCTCGGCTATGGAGCAGAAGCGGTTGTCCCCTTCATGGCTCTCGCCAGCGTGCGCGCCCTGGCCGGAGAGCGACGGCTTGAACATCTCAGCCGGGAAGAGGCCATCGAGATATACATGCATGTGATTGAACATGGCCTGCGCAAAGTCATGGCGCGCATGGGCATCTCCACCATGCGCAACATCATCGGAGCGGGACAATTCGAGGTCGTTGGTCTTGCGCCTGAACTGGTGGAACGCTGTTTCGCCAGTTCCCCGGCCCATTTCGGCACCCTCACCCTACCCATCATTGCCGAACATATCATCGAGCGCGTCTCGCACCTGCCAGAACTCGCAGGAGGCTCTCGCGTGGAGGGCGAAGCGGCTACCGGGCGGCGGCGCAGGCTGACCGACATCGGGCGTATCCGTTTCCGCCGCGACGCCGAATATCACGCCTACAACCCGCTCATCATTCGCGCGCTGCAAAAAGCGGCACAGAGCGGCAGCGAAGAGGATTACGAACAATTCACGCACCTGGTCTACCAGCGCCCAACCACCGCGCTGCGCGACACATTGACCTTCGCGCCGCGTATGCCCATTCCCGTCGAGCAGGTCGAGCCGCTGGAAGATATTCGCGCGCGTTTCGTCGTCTCCGCCATGTCGCTCGGCGCGTTAAGCCCTGAGACTCACAAAGCTATTGCCGTCGCCATGAACAGTATCGGCGGGCGCAACAACACCGGCGAGGGCGGCGAAGACCCCGACTGGTATGCCGAAACGGTGAACGGCATCCCCGTCAGCAGCAAGATCAAACAGGTCGCCTCGGCGCGTTTCGGCGTCACCACTGAATACCTTGTGCGCGCCGAAGAACTCGAAATCAAGATGGCCCAGGGTTCCAAGCCCGGCGAGGGCGGGCAGCTTCCACCATCTAAAGTCACACCGTTCATCGCGAAACTGCGCCATACCGCGCCCAACGTCTCGCTGATCTCGCCGCCCCCGCATCACGACATCTACAGCATCGAGGACCTTGCCCAGTTAATTTACGACCTGCACCAGGTCAATCCACGGGCGCGCGTGGGCGTCAAGCTCGTCTCTACCATCGGCGTCGGAACCATCGCGGCTGGTGTGGCAAAGGCCCATGCCGACTACGTGCTTATCAGTGGCTACGATGGAGGTACCGGCGCGTCGCCTCTGCAATCCATCAAGCACGCCGGGATGTCGTGGGAAAGCGGTCTGGCCGAGGCCCAGCAGGTGCTTATGCGCAACGGCCTGCGCGGGCGCGTCAAGGTGCGCGTCGATGGCGGCCTCAAAACGGGGCGCGATGTGATCGTGGCGGCCTTGCTCGGCGCGGAAGAGTTCGGCTTTGGCACGGCGGCGCTTGTTTCGCTGGGCTGCGACATGGCGCGCCAGTGCC
>DATGEP010000112.1:0-2215 GCA_035310125.1 Ktedonobacterales bacterium | reverse complement strand
CCCCCTGCCGATTGATCTCGTGGAACCGCTGGCGGAGCTTCTGCGCCGGGGCGCGGGCATGCCGTCGAGCTACGCGGACAAGCCGGCCACACCGCCGCCAGCTCCCGCCGCCTCAGCGACGCCAGTACCGCCGCCGGTGAGTATTGCGCCGGTCTCCACACCGCTGATGCCGCCAGGCGCGGAGTAGTAGAGCTCGCATCTACTGCGGTTTTACAAATGGATGCGGACACCGCTCGCAACTGCTGATGTTGGCATTGATTCCTACCGGTGGCGCGGACATTCAGGTGGGGCCGACATTCCTGTCCGCGCGGGCCGGCAGGAATGCCGGTCCCACCAGGTCGCTTGGTTGATCTCTTTCCACCGACATCAGTAATGCGGTTTTACAAATGGATGCGGACACCGCCACAGATGTAGGGGCGCAGCCTGCTGCGCCCTCCCCGGTCTGACGCCAACCATCCCCGTCCACTACAAATAGTAAGATTCCGTCAGGCTCGCGAAGCAGTCGCGGAGCTTTCTGGCATCCTGTCCGCTGCTGCCCCCGCGAAGGAGTTGTCGCTTGCATTCGCCCGCACCCACCATCATCTTGCTCAATGGCATCTCGAGCGCCGGGAAGACGAGCATCGCGCAAGTCCTCCAGCAGACGCTGCATGACCCCTACTTGCAGGTGTCCATAGACGCCTTCGAGGACATGCTCCCGCACCGCTCCCAGGCGGGTGAGCGGTTCGCGTGGGAGGCCCTCTTCCCGAAACTGCTCGCTGGCTTCCATCGCTCTATCGCTGCCCTGGCCGGCGCGGGCGCCAACCTGATCGTTGATCATGTCATGGTGTATCGCGAGGGCTGGGCGAGCACGCTGGCTGATTGTGTGACGGTCCTTGAGCCGTTTGAAGTGTATTTCGTCGGCGTGCATTGCTCCCTGGAAGAGGCGATGCGTCGCGAGCGCGCCCGAGGCGATCGGTTCCTTGACACGGCGGAACGACAATTCCCGCGGGTGCATCGCCACAACCTGTATGACCTGGAAGTTGATACCACCCATGCAAGCCCCGAGATGTGCGCCGAGCAGATACAGGCATTCGTCGGCAGTCATGACCCTGCGGCGTTTGCCCGTCTCCATCAGATGCCACGCCAGTCCCTCCCGTAGGCGATGGTCATCTGACCAGCGTGCATCCCTGCTATGATAGCATCGTTACAGCTCTTGAGCTTCGCGGATGGCGCGGAGGGAATAGCTGGTGGTAGCGTGTTTAAGAGAGAGCAGAGACACATCGTCGTGTGCCTTGCGAGCCATTCAAACATATGAGTGAAGCCAATCGGACGTATGAGGGGGATGTATGCCGCGAGCGGTAGCGCGAGTGCGTGTGTCGTTTGCCGATGTGGATAGCAGCCAGCGCATTCACTTTACGGCGATGTTTCGCTACTTCGAGGTGGCCGAGCACGAGCTTATGCGCTCGATTGGCCAGCCGTATGCGACAATGCTGTATGAGTCGGCCTTCCCGCGCGTGCATCTAGAGTGTGATTTTCGGGTCGGGGTGCTCTATGACGACCAGCTAGACATAGAAGCGCGGGTGGCTCGCGTCGGCGCGTCATCTTGGACGGTGGCGTTCACGGCGCGCTTCGCCGATGTGCCGGAGGCCCGGCAAGGCGCGGCGCCCGGTCAGGTAGCGGCGGAGGGCAGCATGACGATTGTGACGATGCACGCCGGAACCGAGCGCTCTCAGCCGATACCGAAAAAGCTGCGTGATGCATTGATTAGGGACTGAGGCGCGGCGCTCGTCATATCACGGTGTGAGCGCGAGCGACAAGGCGGTCTGCGGTGGCATGCGCGTCAACGGCGTCAGGGGTGCGCCGCCACCTCGATCCGTCAGGAAGCGGATAGGTCCGAGCGAAAACTCATCAAAGCCCTGTGTGCCAGCGCTCACCTGAATGGGCGATCCAGTTGCGACATCCGTGCTGCTCGGAGTCGCCTGCGCCGGCAGGGGGATCCAGGTGAAAAGCGTCTCACCGGCATGGAGGTGTGTCGCCGCGCAGTCCACACTTGAAGCCGGCGCACTCGTCGTGCCGGGAACGTGGAATTGGACGCGGTAGAACGGTGATCCAGGTCCGGCGGGCGGGGCGCCGACAATCGTCCAGCGGAGCCGCAACATGCCGGGCGTCGCGAGCGATATCGCCTCCAGCCGCAGGCCGTCGCCGCTGCCGTTGCGATACGTCACCGGCTGCGCGG
>DATGEP010000111.1:0-6426 GCA_035310125.1 Ktedonobacterales bacterium | reverse complement strand
TGCGCGCCTTTTCGCTTGAGCACTAGCACCCGCCCATCGTGCGCAATGATGACCGCCAGTCCAACTTGAGGTCGGTTCATTGGTGCGTAGCTCCCTTCCCCCCATCAGGCTGCGCTGCGCACCGCTGTAACCTGCAGCATGCCCCCACCCGGACAATGCGCTCGCGCTGGTCGGTCAAAATGGAGGAGTCTGCGAATCTGAACGCCAGCCCCGGCGACGCCAGCCCCGCCCACGGCGTCGTCGGCGGTGGCAAGGCGGATCGCGAGGTCCTCGACAGGCACCCCACGGACTCCTCGGTGCGGACTACTCGGCGTCGCCAAAGATACTATAGTGCCACCCCTTGCGCTGGTCGCCGGTTGTATCGAGCATGACATGCTTGATCTGGGTGTAGTCGTCCAGGGCATAGAGCGACATGTCTTTGCCAAAGCCGCTCTGCTTGAAGCCGCCGTGGGGCATCTCCGGCGAGAGCGGCAGGTGATCGTTGACCCACACGGTGCCAAACTGGAGGGCGCCGCTCATGCGCATTGCTCGCTGTACGTTGCTTGTCCACACGGAACCGGCCAGACCGTAGCGCACCGCGTTGGCCCGCTGGACCGCGTCCGCTTCGTCGTCGAAGGGCAGTACAACGATAACGGGGCCAAAGATTTCATCCGTCACCACGGGAGAAGACTCCGGTACGTTCGTAATGACGGTCGGCTGAAAGAAGTAGCCGCTTTCAAACCCTGGAACGCGCGCCCGTTCGCCGCCCGTCTGGAAGGTGGCGGTGCCCTTGACCGCGTTGACGAGCGAGGAGACGCGCTGTAGCTGCGCGGCGGAGACCAGGGGTCCCATGTCGGTGCTGGGCAAAGATGGATCGCCCACCCGAATCTGACCTACTAGCTCCAGCAGGCGCTTGAGGAAGGCATCGTATGCTGAGCGCTCGACGTAGATGCGCGTGGCGGCAGTGCAGTCCTGGCCAGTGTTGACGAAGCCGCCGACAATGGCGCCATGAGCCGCGGCTTCGATGTCAGCATCAGCGAAAACAATGAACGGCGCTTTCCCGCCCAGCTCCATATGTACGCGCTTGAGCGTGCCAGCCGCCGCCCGCGCTACGGCGATGCCCGTTTCGGAGGCGCCAGTTAGCGAGATGAGCCGCACATCAGGATGGGCGACGAGCGCCTTGCCAACGTCGTCACCACCCGCCACGACGTTGAGCACGCCAGCGGGTAATCCGGCTTCGAGCGCCAGCTCGCCGAGCGCAAGCGTGGTGAGTGGCGTCTCTGGGGCGGGCTTGAGCACAACAGTATTGCCTCCGGCGAGGGCGGGGCCAATCTTCCAGATTGCCATCATCAGCGGATAGTTCCAGGGCGCGAGCTGGCCGCAGACGCCAATCGGCTCGCGGCGGATCATGCTCGTATAGCCGGGCACATACTCCTGCGACGCACGGCCATCGAGCGTGCGCGCGGCGCCCGCGAAGAAGCGCAGGCAATCAATGGCGAATGGCAGATCGCTGTCGTGCGCGAGCTTGATGGGTTTGCCGACGTTGCGCGACTCCATCACCGCCAGCTCATCGAGATTCTGCTCAAGGACATCGGCCAGCTTGTACAAAGCCGCCGCACGAGCACCCGGCCCAATGCCTGACCAGCGGCCATCCTCGAACGCGCGCTTGGCCGCCGCAACGGCGCGCTCCACATCGGTTGTGTCGCATTCGGGAACCGTCTCGGCGGAGGCGCCGGTGGCAGGGTTAATGAGGGTGCGCGTGCCGTGGGCAGCCGGCTCGACCAGCTCGCCATCGAGCAGCACGCGAGTCGTCGTGAGGGTCTTTAAGGCCATCTGGGTGCTCCTATTCCAGCAGGGATAAGCCGGCGCCACACCGTTTGTGGGGGGCGCGAATGCGGCCAGTATACGGGCTGCGGGTGGATTGTCTCAAGGGTCCACCCGACACCCGCTGGCCAGTTTCCATTGGCCACCGTGGCGAATTTCGATCAGCCGCCGTAGGTGGCGCGTACGCGGTTGAGTAAAAGGGCGGTACGAAGGTTGAGCTTGCAGAGGGGATCATTGAGATCCACGCCGCAAATTTCCTGGATACGCTGCAAACGATACTTCAAGGTATGCCGGTGAATGTAGAGGCGCTGCGAGGCACGCACGCCGTTGCCTTCGCACTCCAGAAATACGTCCAGCGTTTGCATAAGCTGGCCGTCGTGGGTGCGGTCGTGCTCACTCAGCCGTCGCAACTGTTGGGCGAAGGCGTTTTCCGCCACCATGTCGGCGGGGAGCGCGTGAAGCCAGTGGAGCAGGCCAAGCTCGTCGAAGTGGGCCACCTGCCGGTTCTCACCCAGGGCGGGCAGTAGCGCCAGCGCCTCTAGCGCGTGCTCGTACTCCATGCGTAGCCCGGCGGGCGACTGTTGGAGCGCGCTGACGCCCATGCGCAAGGGCGCATCCAGGGGCGCCGCCGCCAAGAGAAACTGTTGGCAGAATCGCTCCACCTGCTCGCGGCGTCCACATTCAAGGAGCACCACCACCCGGCCCGCGCGTTCGCTGACGGCCAGCGTCAGCCCATCCAGCCGCGCCGCGTTGCGGGCGGTCAGCTCCACGGAGCGCGGATCATTGCCGGCAGGGTCCACGATGATCACGGCATGGGGCGCCTCGACTCGCAGGTGGAAGTGTGCCATCTGCTCTCGCAGCGCATTGTCTGAACGGACATCCTCGGAGAGCAGGCGACCCAACAGGCTGCGCTCGATGCGCTCTTCGCCCTGATGCACCGTCTGATTGCGGAAAAGGATCAGCGCGGCCACCGTCGCGGCGTGCTCGATGGCATGGAAGTCGAGCGGTTCCAGGTCGCGCTCGCCGGCGATGATCCAGACGTAGCCATAGATTTTGCGGGCGACCACAATCGGAGCGAGGATGCGGGCCATCGTCATACCGAGCGCCCGTGTCTCCTCGGTGACGTCTATGCGCTCGGTCGCCAGTTTCGTGCGCACGCGATTGAGGATACCGGACTTGCGGATATATTCGAGGAGGCGCGGCGAGCTGCGTCCCTCCCGAATGGCGGCGCGCCGGCTCTCGTCAATCTCGCCGGGACTGGAGGCTTCCGCCAGCACGGCGAATGAGATATCGTCTATCTCCACCGGACGGCGTAGCAGGGCGCAAAGCTCGCGGGCGACGTCTTCGAGTGAGCCGCCGTTGAGCACGACGCGCGTGAGCGAGCGGTGGATGGCGAGCGATTGTTTGACGAGCTGATATTGCTCGTTGATGCTATGCTCGGAGACGACATGGACGACATCCTCGAAGGGGATGTGCCAGGGAAGCTCGATAATGGGGAAGCCAGCGCGATCAGCCGCTGCCAGCATGTCATCTGGAACGTGGTCAACGTACTTCCCGGTGGCGACGATCAGCCCGGCAAGATGCTTGTCGGCAAGCTGCTCACAGAGCGCGAGCTGCGCCTGTGGATCGTCGCGGAGGGTGTAGAACGTCGTCAGCAGCAGCTCTCCGGTCCGCACCCATTCACTAGCGTGTGGAATCTCCACGACCGCCGCCCAACGCACTTCGCGGCCGACGCCGCCTGCGCCAGCCACGAGGCGTCCTTCCCGCATTGGAGGCAGATCGAGAAGCTGGCCTACCGTCAGCATGAAACCGTCCTGACCAGAAAGGGTAACCAGGTGATGCGCATCCGGCCACGCCGGTGTGGCACGGAATGCGCAGGCTATGAATCAGGGTATCATGCCGCCGGATGAGGCGCAAGAGCTAGTGGCTCCCAGCGAGCGCAGAGGCTGGTGCGGCGCTTACGGCTGCCAGTGAGGCTTCGAGGATGTCGAGGCCGTGTGCCATCTCCTCATCCGTTGTCACGAGCGGCATCAACAGGCGGATGACGTTGTTATAGAGGCCGGCTTTGATGACGAGCAGGCCACGACCGCGCGCCTCGGCCATAACGGCAGCGGCGGCATTGACAGCGGGCGCTTTGGTCGCGCGATCCTCAACAAACTCGATGGCGACCATTGCTCCGAGGCCGCGTACATCGCCAACCAGCGGGAATTGCTCCTGCCAGGCACGCATGCGGTCCAGCGACATCTCGCCCAGGTGTTGCGCGCGCTCCACCAGTCCCTCGCGCGCGAAGATGTCGAGGACGGCGAGCGCGGCGGCGCACGCGACGGGATTGCCGCCATAGGTGCCACCGAGGCCACCTGGCTCAGGCGCATCCATGATCTCGGCGCGGCCAACGACAGCGGCCAGCGGCAAACCGGCCGCGAGCGATTTTGCCAGTAGCATGAGATCCGGCTCGATGCCGCTGTGCTCGACGGCGAACATGCGCCCAGTGCGCCCGAAGCCGGTCTGAACCTCGTCGGCAATCAGCAGGATGCCATATTGGGTGCAGATCTCACGCAACTCAGGGAGAAAGCTTGGTGGGGGTACGACGAAGCCGCCCTCGCCCTGGACCGGCTCGACAAGTATCGCCGCGACCTGTTCGGGGGCCACACGCGTAAGAAACGCGCGCTCAAGCGCCGTCCGCCATTCGTGGCAGCTCCCGTCATCGCTATGCTGCTCACAGCGGTAGCAGTATGGGTACGGGATGTGGTGAATGTCCTGTGCGAACGGGCCGAAGCGCTGGCGGTATGGTTGAACCTTGCCGGTCAGGGCCAGCGCGAGATTTGTCCGGCCATGAAAGCTGTTCTCGAACGCGATCACGGCAGGGCGCTGCGTCGCGGCGCGGGCGATCTTGATCGCATTCTCCACGGCCTCGGAGCCACTGTTGACGAGCAGCGTCTTCTTGGGATAGGAGCCGGGCGTGATCTGGGCGAGCCTCCGAGCAAGCTCGATGTATGGCGGTGGCATCAGCACGTGCGCGCAGGTGTGGGTGTAGAGATTCACCTGTTCGTGAATCGCCGCCACGACGGCAGGGTGGCTGTGTCCAACGTTCATCGTGCCGATGCCACCCGCGAAATCGAGATAACTGGTGCCATCCACATCGGTGATGCGGGCGCCGGAGCCGGACGCCGGGTAGACGGAATGGTATGTGAAGACACCGCGCGGCAGATAGCGCTCGCGGTCTTCTTGTAGCGCGCGCGACTGGGACTCTGGGCCAGCGTGCGGCGTCGCTTGTCCGTTCATGGTGTTAGGCGTGTCCGTCGTGCCACTCTCGTGAACCGCAGCCGTGTTACTGGACTGCTGTGCCGCTGTGGCTGTTGTATCGAGACTGCTCGACATTGAAGTACCGCTCCTCCCTACGGGGTGGCCTGCATTCGATGGCACTGTACCGCGTTCGGATGCCGGGCGTAAACGGACTGGATGACTAATGCTGTTCCAGTTCTTTTGGCCAGAGTGTCGAAAACGCGGAATCCGACTCACGGCAATGGTGAGATGCGATAATGGAGCAGGTAGGAGAGATTTCTGACGGAGGGCCGGAAGAGTGGAAGCGTCTGAAGTGGTCGAGTCGTTTTGCGAAACGATCTATAACATGGCGATGGAGGGCGACGTGGTGATTGGCGCCCGGCTCGCGGAGAAGTTCCGTGTCGCTCCGCCAACGGTGACGGAGACGCTGAAGCGGATGATGCGCGATGGGCTGGTAGACATGGATGGCAAACGTCAGGTTACGCTGACGCCGCGCGGAGTGGATCTGGCGGAGTCGGTGCTGCGGCGCCACCGACTGACGGAGCGCTTTCTGGTGGATATGCTTGGCATGCCCTGGCATGAGGTTCACGAAGAAGCCTGCCGGTTGGAGCACCGCATCTCTGGAACGGTGGAAGAGCGCGTCGTGGCGGCGCTTGGGCATCCCACGACCTGCCCGCACGGCAACCCAATTCCCGGCTACGTGCCAAATGCGCGCGGGTATCTGACGGATTCGGGGGCGTTCCGGTTGCCGCAGGCGGAGCCAGGGCGCGAGGTCACCATTCTCTGTGTCTCCGAGGTGGTGGAGGACGAGGAGGAGCTGATCCGCTACCTCCATGATCGCGGGCTGACGCCAGGCACGCGGCTGTCGCTCATCAAGGCTTCCGGCGAAACATATGATGGTTCGGTGGAGCTTGCCGTGGGTAGTGAGCGCGTGCGTCTGTCTCCGCACGCGGCGCACGCGCTCTGGGTGGTGCCATGCGGCGGGTAGAGAAATCCCACCCCTTGCCTCCTCTCCAAAATGGAGAGAAGGGGAACACCCTGCATGTTGTAGAGCGAATTGGGCTAACACTTGGGCGGCGTGGCGGGAATCGGGGTGAAGATGGCAAGGATCGCCACTACCACCTGCTGATCGGCGGTAACTGTCGCTTGCGGAACAGGAGTTTGTATCCCTGGCGCCGTGCGCGGTCTATCCGAAGGCAAGCCATAGGAGACTTGATATGTCGCCGCGCTCGTAGCGATATTCCATTCATGCCAAGATAGCGGGTGAACAGTTACCGCGCGTACCCTGCCGATAGTCGTATCTGATTGCGTGTAGATTTGGCAGAGCATCCCTTGCTTGAA
>DATGEP010000110.1:0-63732 GCA_035310125.1 Ktedonobacterales bacterium | reverse complement strand
GGCACACGCAGCAGGCGGCCGTCAATACGCTGGATCAGCTGATTGCCCGACGCCTGCATCTTCTTCGGCACTTCCTCGCCACTTCTTCGGCACTTCCTCAAGGAGCACGCCCACCAGAACGTGAGGCGTAGCAACAGCGTCAAACACACCGTCCCCGAACCGTACGCTGTCGTCGTCGGGGGGCCAAGGTTAGCACTCAGATGGATAGGGGAGGGTCTCTCTGTCTTTCATTTTGGGCTACCGGCTGGCGCGTCCACAGTGAGAATGGTCTGATATGATGAAGCCACGGCACTCCGTTCTAATTCCCGACGGCATTCATACGCCGAACACCGCAAAGGAGAGTCCCACATGGGAGTAGGCGACGACAAGGCGGCGAAGAAGCCCGCGAAGGCGACCAAGGGATTTACGGCCGAGGAAAAAGCCGCGATGAGGCAGCGCGCCCAAGAGCAGAAGGCGGCCGCGGGCAAGGCGGATGAGGAAAGCGCCGCGCTCGCGGCGATCGCCGCGATGCCAGCACCTGATCGCGCCATGGCCGAGCGGGTGCATGCGATCGTCACGGCCAACGCGCCCACCCTCTCGCCCAAGACCTGGTACGGCCAGCCCGCCTATGCCACCCAGGAAGGCAAGATCGTCTGCTTCTTCCAACCCGCGGCAAAGTTCAAGACGCGGTACGCGACGCTGGGCTTCAACGACAGCGCCCACCTCGACGACGGCGGCATGTGGCCAACCGCCTTCGCGCTGAAGGAGTTGACCGCCGCCGACGAGGCGAAGATCGCCGCGCTCGTGAAGAAAGCGGTGAGCTGAGGGCACGCCGTCCGGTCTGGTTTGCAGGTCACGACAGAAGCTCGCGCGAATTTTTGTGCGCTCTTGCCGCGTTATCGCTCCTCACCCTGTAGCTCGCGCAGGTAAGCGCGACACAGGCGATGAGCTGATCGCAAGGCGTGCAAAGGAGCCGTCCGGCCGAGAGGCAGATGCCTACCAGCCGGGCGGCTCATTGCGTTAGCTGCTTAGGTTAGCTGGATCGCTGTCCCGGCACTGGGACCATTCGGAACCTGCAAGCTCCAGGTCAGCTTCGTGATCCCGCTGGGAATGCCGGCAGGAACTGACAAGCGCATCTCGAACACGACCGCGGCACCGACGTTGATCGCTGGCATCGCTGAACAGTTGAGCAGCAGTGTCTGGCGAACCACTGTCGCCGGATTAACTCCCAACGTTTCCGTGTAGGATGGGCAGGCGCTCATGGTGATGGACGCGCTGGAGGGATTCTTCAGCGTGATAAAGTACTGCAAGTCGCTGCCGCGAGCGACTGACCCAGGCCCGCTGATCGTGGCCAATAGGCCGCTTGCCGGTACGCTTGCTGCTGGTACTGGACCGGCGGCGAACGCGGCCACCACGGGGGCGCCACACTCTACATTCACCCAAGTGCCAATGACAGGCACCCTTTCGCCGGTTGCGAGGGTAAGGTCCACTCGCGACCCAACCTGTGGGTGTCCTACCCCAGAGCATGTTCCCGGCGTCCCGATGAGCAGCTGCGCCATCTGCCCAACTGCCAGGTCCACCCGGCTGGCCACGTCCGGACCAGATCCCGCGGCCACTGGACGGCGGATACCGTTGCCAAGGACCACCACACTTGCCGGCGGACCAGGGAGGAAACAAGCCGCCCGGCCCTGGTTCGTGAACAATATCTCCTGGGTCGCCATTCCATGAAACGCGCCGCTTTTGCCTGCTTTCACACTCAGGTCAGCAGCGGCGCAGGCGCGACTGGCATGCACGGTGGCACTCAGCTGAGCGGTTCCAGGGCTGTTGACCCATGGGATGGGATCTGCCGGCGATCCCGCTACGATCCCGTGTGGCTCCATACCGCATCCCACCAAGACCACGACCATCGCGGCAAGGAGCGGAGTGAGCCAACGCCGTACAACTCGTTCCATCTTCTTGTCCCTTCTCCATATTTCAGGTGCGCATCTGCTACAGACAACTGTTGTCTACCGCTCCGTTGCCACTCGGATCAACGGGACCGTTCGCGCAGTCGTCGTCCACTGAGAGCGTGACACCGTTCCAGGTTTCGTAGTGCGTGTTGTTGTATTGCTTCAGCCGCTGATGGTAGACCCAATCACCACTAGGAACGCCACAACTCCCGGCCCACAGGTCACTCGTAGATGAGTTCCCGTCGTAGTAGGCGCCCCAGATGAAGTCGGGAGGCGGGTTCAAGGAGGCGTAGGATTGTAACGATGAGCCGCAGACAGATCCGTAGACGCCAGCGACTTGCGCGGGGCTGATATGGAGCTCGTTGATCCAGCCCTGAATGAAGGAGTTGGTCGCGGACTGGCACCCCGAAGGCGACGACTCTAAGTCATAGACAATCGCCGTGTGGAGGGCGCCATTGGTGATTCCCAGGTTGGTCAGGGTTGTCCAGGCGCTGGACGCCTCGTTCTGGCCTTGCGTGTAGGCGGTGCTGGGGTTCGAGCTGAAAGTGTACCTGTAGGAGGTACACGGAGATTGTGGGCCAACCCAGATGAACTCGAAATTCCATCCCTGGTTGCGGACATCATTCAGCCAGGTGGCGTTCAGGTTGGGCTGCGAACACCCCATCTCCGATCCGCCGATGTAGGTTCCCAGCCACCAGTATGGTGTCCCGTTCCAGAACGCCTGCATCTGGCCCTCGGTTGGATCCTGGCACGTGTCGAAGCCTTTGGTCTCGATGGTTCCCGAACCGTTCGATAGCGCCTTGGCAGGAGCGGGCGCGTGCAGCGTGGTGACCACGAGGGCCACCAGGGCCGCTACCATGAGTAACCGGGTCCTCCGCCGTCTGTTCCTTCTCGCAGCACGCGCCACAGAGGGCCCGCGCGAAAGCCCAGGAAACCGTGCCATACCACACCTCCTGATCAACAGATCTGCTCAAACAACGCTGCCGGCTACCGGGCGAACGCACGATAACATCCACCAAGGAGCTGTCTAGAGCCACTATCGCGGCAGCGGTTCTGACGGCAACGGCGGCCCAGGACGGCAGCAGACGGGCAAGACGGCGTGGTACGGATTCTGGTTGGAATATCGGCGCCCGCGTGCGCGGGCTATAGGGAACGGTCAGCGCTTCGTAGAAAAGGACACGACGGAACCTCCCGCGTGTGTCAAAACATCCAGCCAGATTCGGTACTATCTATCCCTCGCCCGTCATGCCCCAAGCTTACATGGCGTAGTTCACACTATGTTCAGCGTAAGTTCACGTTTGCTTCACGTTTCCGCCGTGTCCCCGCCGCTGCCAGGAAACAGGCCATAGCCGACACCACGCTTGCAGCGCAGCAGGCACGGCCGGCGCACGGACTCACCCAGCTTGCGCCGCAGCCTGGAGATCGTCTGTTCGATGCTGTGCTCGTCCACCTCCCACTTTCCGGGAGGCGTCAGACATCGCGCGATCTCGCGCAGACGGTGATAGCGCGCGGGCGCGGCGAGGAGCAGCTCAAGCAAGGCGAGCTCACGTGCGGTCAGCGGGATCACTTCCAGCCCCCGCCGGAGGGCGCAGGCAGGCCCATCCAGTAACACATGCGGCCCAATACGCACCAAGACGTGCTCATCCTCACCGGCTGCGCTGGATCGCGTTGCGGCTGCGCGCGGTGGCAAGACAGGCGCTTTGGCCTCGATGAGGCGCCGAAGCATCGTGCGCCAGAAGGTATCACCCGCGTTTAGCGGAATCCAGCCTATTGCGTCAAGCCCGCCCGCGCGCAGCGTCGGCGCCAGGTCGTTCCAGATGCCCACAACGATGAGTGGGATGTCGGCGTATCCGCGCGCCGTCGCAAGCAGCGCGGCCAGCCGCCAGGTGAGGTCAGTCTGTGGATGCGACTGCGTGCTGTTCGGCCTTGTGAGGCTCGTATCCTTGGGTATTGCGGCGGGAGATGAGAGATCGAGGACGAGTCCTGCCAGCTCATCCTCGACCGGGCGATGCGCGCGAAGCTGCACCGGATCGCTCACCCACTCTACCAAGCCTAAGCTGAAATCACTCCCGATGCGACGTATTCGTCCAGCCACGTCCTCATCGGCGCTGACCACCACGAGCCTTCTCATCGCCGGACCTCCATCCCAGCTCGACTAAGGTGGGCAGCCACAGCGAAGAACGGGAGTGCCGTAGAGTGGCTGCACCCTTCCTTTCGATAATCGCTATGGTAGCAGCCGAGACGCATTCTGTCAAGCAAAAATGTGCGGGTGCGGCAATGCGGCGCCGGGCGTGGACACGCTGAGGGCATACCAGTTCTTGAGCGGATGATGCTGAGAGCGGCCCGTACAACTCGCCCGCTGGCCTTCGCGGGGCGTGAGGAAGGAGGAACCGATTTCACGCGGTTATGTGGTACACTTTGCCCCTCACGGTTGTCCATGTCACCCGTGTGTATGCTCCTGCCACACCTCTTGAACAGGGAGAACGGTCATGCAGGCAGACGAATTACGCGCACTACAGGCTCCCCTGAAGCAGCAGTATCGAGAACAGCCCAACGCCGCGCTTGTCACCCTGAAAGCCGAGGGCAAAATTGGCGAGGGCATCACCTGCAAGGTGCAGACCGGAAAGGCGCTCGTCGAGGCTGGCCTGCATCCAGTGACAGGCGGGAATGGCTTGACCGTATGCTCCGGTGACATGCTCCTGGAGGCATTGGTGGCGTGTGCTGGCGTCACTCTTTCGGTTGTCGCGACTGCCATTGGTATCGCGATCCGCGATGGGACCGTCCGGGCAGAAGGCGTGTTGGACTTTCGCGGCACGCTGAGCATCGGCGACGATGTACCCGTTGGATTTCAGCGCATCGAGCTGGCGTTCGATCTGGATACCGATGCCACCGATGCGCAGCTTGCTACACTTGTCCGCTTGACAGAGCGCTACTGCGTCGTCTATCAGACGTTGCGGCATGCTCCCGAGATCTCCGTGACGTCTCATCGGGAGCCAGTCAATGAGTCTTGAGCGCGGCACGCAAAGTGGGAAGCGGGCGCGTCATTCCGGACGTTCTGATCGGACCACCTATGCCGGGTGCGACATGAGTGTGACGGGGAGCCGGCCTTGCGGCTCGAACGCGCCAAAGAGGGCGCCGGCTGCCATCGAGAGCGCGGGCTCGGTGTATTCATAGGTCGCGAGATACGTCTTCAGATCGGGAACGACGGCCACGTCGTAGGGATTACAGACGGCGATGCCGATGACGGGCCGCGCGGTGGCGAGGAGTCGCCGCATCAGGCTGGCTTGCGGCGGGTCAAGATGGGCGTTGATCGTCGCCATGATGAGAATGTCCGACGACTCCGCCGCGTGCAGCAGCGCCGCGATATCGTTCTCGGCGGCATCCGGGCTGAGGCAGACGCCACGCACGTTGGGATGGTAGGCGCGGATGCGCTCTACGAGAATCTCGTGTCGGTAGACCGTATCTATGGCTTTCGTAACACTTGTCGGTGGCTGCGCGATGACGAGCACCTCGGCTGCGGGATCCAGACGCAGCGGGAGCAGGTGGGCATCATCGCGCACACACGTGGTGCTGCGCGCATAGGCGCGGTCGCGAAGCTGCTGGTGGGCCGCGGTGCTCACGGTAGCTCCTGTGGCGAGCGGGGGAAGCGCATCCCAGGCGAGAAGGCGTTCCTTCAGGCGCAACACACGCGCGGCGGCCTGATGAATGGTATCTTCGGCTAGCTCACCGGACTCGACAGCAGCACGCACCATCTCGATAGCGCCACGCTGCGGGACAATGCGGTGAGAGATCAGGATGATGTCCGCGCCAGCACGGAGGCCAAGCAATGCGCCGCGCTCCTCACCAACTGTTTGGGAGATGGCATCCATCTCCAGGCAATCGGTGATAATGACGCTATTGAAGCCAAGCGATTCGCGGAGGAGCCGTACGACGGTAGGGGAGATAGATGTGGGCACATCTTCATCAGGGGCGATAGTGGGGAGGCGGAGATGAGCAAGCATGACGGTATCCGCTCCCGCAGCGATGCCGGCACGGAAGGGTGGAAGCTCGACGCGCTCCAGTCGCTCCAGAGTGTGCGGCACAATAGGCAAGCCGAGGTGGGAGTCAACGCTCGTATCGCCGTGGCCAGGGAAGTGCTTGAGGGTACTGATGGTCCCCGCGGCCCGGTAGCCACGGACGGCGGCGGCGACGAACCGGGCCACACGCTGGGGGTCTTCACCAAATGAGCGCACGCCGATGACCGGGTTGGCGGGATTGTTGTTGACGTCCGCGTCGGGAGCGAGGTTCATATTGATGCCGAGCGCTAGAAGCTCCTGGCCGGTAGCTTCGGCAACCGCGTATGTGAGATCCTCCGCGCCGGTGGCTCCAAGCGCCATATTGCCAGGAAAGCCAGTGACGGCATTCCCTAGCCGCCGAACCAGGCCGTTTTCCTGATCGAGCGAGATGAGCAAGGGATAGGGGTGTCCGGCTGCACGCGCGACGGCTTGCAGGTCATGCGTGAGTGTAGACACCTGCCGGGCGTCGCGGCAGTTGCGCGAAAAGAGAATGATGCCGCCGACATGCCGCCGCTGGATCAGCTCGACAATCTCTGGTGTCGGCTCCGTGCCAGTGAAGCCCACCATGAAGAGCTGGCCGATCTGTTGTTCAATCGTCATATCGCTGATGCTTCCCGACATACTGGATGCTCCTTGGTGCGCTACGATGTTGGACGTTGCGGCGGGATGCGCGCCGAGATTTGGCGCTACGGCGCTGCGAGCGCAATGGCGGCTTGCGCCGCGCTAAATGCGGGCTGCTCCACGACGGCGATGTCACCCAGGAGGTGATGCCGGCTGATAGCACGGAGGACATCAGCCCGGAAGCCAGCGTCCTGGAGGAGTAGGCTGCCACCAAGCGCGATTGGCAGTGGCGCGGCCCGGTACGCAAGCCGGTTCCCAACGGTGACGGCAGCCAGCGCAAGCTCTATCGCCGCGCGGCGAACAATGCGTCGCGCGGCGTGATCGTCTTCGCGGGCAGCCTGGAGGACGAGCGGCGCCAGCCGCGCGATGGCAGCCTTGTCCTCGTCGTAGTAGACGTGACTGATCAGCTCGTTGGCCTCGGTAAGATGCCACGCGCGCAGGATGCGCGGAAGCAGCAGGGTGGGCTCGCCGCGCCCATCGGCAAAACGGGTCGCGGCTACGAGTGCGCGCCGGCCAATATCGTAGCCGCTGCCTTCGTCGCCCAGGATGTGGCCCCAGCCACCGGCGCGTGTTGTCGCTCCGCGGCTGCTGCGGCCAACCGCGATGGAGCCAGTGCCCGCAATCAGCACGACTCCGGCCTGCCCAGGGAGGGCGCTGAGCAGCAGCTCGGCATCATTCGTCAAGTGAACGGCGTTCGCGAGCGAACTGAGATGGGGCAGGAGGATCGTGTGATCGGCGGGCCTGTCAACGCCGGCAAGGCCCAGCCAGGCAGCGGCGAGCGGCAGGCAGGTACCGGCGGCACGTGCGGCTTCCTCGGCGGCGGCCAGCACATGCGCAACGGCGCGCTCCAGACCGACGGCGCTGTAGTTCGCGCTGCCGGCGACGGCGCGACCATGTTCGTTGCCGTGCGCATCTACCACGATGGCGAGCGTCTTGCTGCCGCCACCATCAACGCCAAGATAGAAGCAGTCAGGAGGGACCGTGTCCGTATCGCCGCTCATGACTCGTCATCCAGTGCGGCACGCAGGATATTGTCGTGGGCGGTAAGGCGTTCGCGTGCCAGCTCCGGCGCGATTCCGGCTCGGCCGGCAAGGATGGCCGTCTTGGCGTCACCGCCCGACGCCTGAAGGAGAGCCGCGGCAGCGGAGGCATCCAGACCAGTGCCAGCCCGCACGATGCTGAGCGTTCGGCGCCGCAGCTTGTCGTTGGTCGCCCGCACATCCACCATGAGATTGCCGAAGGTTTTGCCGAGCAGGATCATCGTGCCGGTGCTGAGCATATTCAACACCATTTTCTGGGCCGTACCCGCTTTGAGGCGAGTCGAGCCGGCAAGCACCTCCGGCCCAACGACTGGGGCGATCATGATGTCTACCTGATGCGCCAGGGGAGAATCAGCATTACAGGCGAGGCCAATGGCGAGCGCGGCGCGCTCGCGGGCGCAGGCGATGGCGCTGAGCGCATAGGGAGTGCGCCCGCTGGCAGTGATGGCGACGACGGCGTCCAGCGCGGTGACGTTGAGCCGTTCAATGTCAGCCCGGCCAGCTTCGGTGGAGTCCTCGGCATGCTCCGTGGCCTCAGTCAGCGCGAATGTTCCTCCGGCTATGCAGCCGATGATAAGCTCAAGCGGGACGTTGAAGGTAGGCGGGCATTCGGCGGCATCGAGCGCGCCAAGTCGTCCGGAGGTGCCGGCGCCGATGTAGATGAGGCGCCCGCCGCGCCGCAGCCGCTGGGCGATGGCTTCGATGGCCGCCGCGATATGCGGCAGCTCATGCTCTACGGCCCTGGCTACCCCGGCGTCTTGCGCATTCATTGTCTGGACGATCTCCAGAGGGCTTAGGCGGTCAATGTCCGCCGTCGCGGGATTCGTCTGTTCGGTATCGAGCGTCACATCCGGCTCCGCGCCGCTGCCAGAGGTGACAGGATCGTCAGGCATGTGCAGGCTCCTGATGCTCACACCTCCGCTCGTAATGATGCGTCGAAACGGAGATAAATTAGGATGAGAAGAGCTGGTCGCGCTTGAGGTGGGTGTAGAAGATGTATTTGTTGCCGCGATACACCGATTTCGCGTACTCTATCGGCTGATTGCGGTCGGTGTAGGTGGTGCGGCGAATGAAGAGCACGGAGCTCGCGGGCGAGATTTTGAGTAAAGCCGCCTCTTCGTTGCCCGCCAGACCGGCTTCCAGCTCTTGCTCCGCCTCCATGAGCGGCAGACCGTATTTGCTCTCAAGCAGGCGATAGAGGGATTGTTGCTCGAGATCCTCATCCACCAGACGCTCGCAGCCTTTGAAGTGGAGCTGGGAGAACTCGATGGCCAGCGGTTCGCCGTCGGCCAGGCGCAGACGCTGAAGGCAGAAGATGAGCGTTCCCGGAGCGATGCGCAGGCGCTCGGCGGTGAACTCGTCGGCGGGGCTCATCTCCGCCGAGAGTACCTGCGCGCTGGGGTGCTGGCCGCGGGCGCTGATATCTTCGGTGAAGCCGGTAAGGCGGATCAGCTGCTGGGTGATTTTATTGCGGGTGACAAAGGTTCCCCGGCCCTGCTCACGGTAAAACACGCCTTCATTGACGAGATCGGTGATAGCCTGGCGAGCGGTCATGCGGCTAATGCGGTAAGTTTCGCTCAACTCCCGCTCGGACGGAATAAGATCGCCAGGCTTCCACTCGCCGGACCGAATCTTCTCGCGCAGGATCTCTTTGAGTTGATGGTAGCGTGGGATGGGACTATTTCGATATATTGTGCTCATCTCCAACCCAGCCTTTCCACTTCAGTACACTCAGGTACACGACTTTCGGCATTCTATCCCATACAGACCCATACAGTGTACCAGCCGCTGTTGATTCTCACAATCCGCACGGTTGTCACCAGGCGCCCGCCTCTCGACGTGATCGTCGCGCCGCGACGAGTTTGGGCGCGGACTCAGTCAAGACGTAGACAATACGCTGGGAAGATGGTATAGTTGGTATATTGTATAGACCACTTGACCTCCTGTATGATGACACACTGGCGCCGCCGTTGTCAAGCCAGGACCGGAAATCGCACGGGTGTGGATGGTTTGAAGAAAGGCCAACGAACACCCGCCTGCCATTGAGTGATGCCAGATGATGGGTATGCGAACACGTGGTAGTACGTTGGAGAGCGGTCATGAAATGTACGTTACATGGCGCCCGGTTGGTGGATGCGAGTGGCGACCTTCCGTCCGGAGACCTGCGTTTTGACGGGGCAAACATCACGGATGCTGGGGCGGCGCTCACTGTCCCGGAGGGCGCCATTGATGCCACCGATATGATCGTCATGCCTGGTTTCATTGATGTACATACGCATGGCGGCGGCGGGAGGAATCTCCATACCGCGGACCCGGCGGAGATTGGCGCGTACGCTCGTTGGGCGCCATCAACCGGCGTTACCTCGTTTCTGGTTGGCGTCGTTGGCACGCCAGGATCGCTGCCGGAGGCGCAGCTAGCCGCCGCAGCGGCGGCGATCGAGCACCGGGAAGACGGTGCGCAGCCGTTGGGCATTCACCTGGAAGGGCCATATATCAACGAGCGGCGTCGCGGGGCGCATCTGCCCTCGTGGGTACGAACGCCCGACACCGCTGAGACCGAGCGCGTGCTCGCGCTATCGCGCGGCCACCTGCGCATCGTGACGCTCGCGCCGGAGCTGCCGGGCGCATCCGCGATGATTCGCCGGCTGGCGGATGCGGGTGTGACGGTGAGCCTGGGCCATTCCGATGCCACGTATGAGCAGGCGCTGGAGGCGATTTCGCTGGGAGTGACGCATGTGACGCACTGCTGCAACGCGATGCGTCCGCTGCTGCATCGCGATCCCGGCCCGCTGAGCGCACTCTCAGAGTCGCCCACCGTTTTTGGTGAAGTTATCGTGGATGGTGTCCACGTTCATCCAGCGATGGTGCGGGTGCTGCTCAAGCTGGTTGGGCCGGAGCGCATGATCATCATTACGGATGCGCTTGCCGGAGCGGGCACCAAGGATGCGACATTCGAATTCGGCGGCCAGTCGGCGCGGGTGATTCGCGGGGCGGCACGGCTGGCCGATGGGACGCTCACGGGCAGTGTGTTGACGATGGAGCAAGCGCTGCGCAATGTCATGCGTATGACTGGCGTAACGCTGAGCGAAGCGTCCGGCATGCTGGCACGTAATCCCGCGCACGCCGCCAGGGTCGCGGATTCAAAGGGGCTATTGCAGCCGGGATACGACGCGGATGTGGTGGTGTTGGACCAGGCGCTGACGCTCCACGCGACCTATTGCCGGGGGGAGCTGGCATTTGCGTCAGACGCATGGCGTGTGCGGGCAAGCATCTCCGACGTCACGGCGCTTTAGGAATGCCTCGCTCACAGCCGCCGCCATTGAGAGAGGCCGTGAGACGAGGATCAAGAAGTTCAAAGGGTACGGGTGACCTTGTGAAGGCCACGCGGCACATCAGGATCGTAGCCTTTGGCGAGGGCGAGGTGCAACGCCAGCAGCTGGCCCGGCAGCACGGTAGGAATAGGACTCAACCATTCAGGCACAGACGCCGCGTGCGGTAGGGGCGTCGTGGCCAACTCCAGCGCTTGCCGGGCATCCGAGATGACCAGCAGCTCCGCGCCGAGGTGCTGGAGATCATGCGCAAGATCGAGCATATCATCGAAGGCCCGCCCCGAGGGCATGACAAGGATCGCAGGAGCGCCGGCGTCTATGGTGGCAATGGGGCCGTGGCGAAAATCCGCCGACGAGTACGGGATCGCCATCACATAGGTCAGCTCTTTGAGTTTGAGCGCCAGCTCGAAGGCGGTGGCGTAATTGTAGCCACGGCCAATGACGACGCAGCGGTCCATGTAGCGGTAGCGCTCGGCGCGATGGGCCACGTTGCCGGCCCCCGCGAGCGTCGCGTCGAGCGCCTCGGGCAGTCGTTGAAGCTCGCCTACTCGCTGCTGGTCGCCACTGAAGGCAGCGGCGAAGGCGGCGATGACCGCCAGCTCGGCGGTGTAGGTCTTGGTGGCCGCGACACTGCGCTCAGGACCGACGCCGAGCTCGACTACAAAGTCGGCGGTGGCGGCAAGGGGCGAAGTGCCGTCGTTGGTAATGGCGAGCGTGGGACACCCCTGGCGCCGGGCTTCAGTCAGCACAGCGACGATATCCGGCGATTGGCCGGACTGTGAGATTCCCACGACCAGCGCTCCCGTCATACGGGGCGGGGCGGCATAGAGCGTGTGGAGGGAAGGCGCGGCCAGCGCGATTGGATGGCCCGCGAGCGCGGCCCAGGCGTACTTGGCGTACATCGCGGCATGATCAGACGAGCCGCGCGCGGCGATGAGCACATAGTCAAAGGGAGGGAGGCGCGAGCAGATATCCGCGACACGCGGCATCTCACGCGCAAGCAGCGAAGCGATAACTGCAGGCTGGCTGGCGATTTCCTGTTCGAGCTGGGTGGACATAGTGACTCCAATCGCAAATGAGGCCGACTCACGCGACTCTCTCCCGCAGTGTACCATGAATTGTGGTCTAGTGGTCTAGATGTCTTGACAAATACACAACATATCAGGTACACTGCCGTACAACATCCTGTAGCTCACCAGCGGACGACGTGCGCGTGGCCGCGAATGGTTGGAGTGAGGGCATAGATGAGGTCGGATCGGAAAGGAGCGTGTAGGAAGCGGCAGACACGAGATACGTACCGGCGGCGAAGATCTGAGCCATGAGGCGGCAATGCCGTCGTCTACGTGCGCCTGTTTTCCTTCGTAGATTCCGTCGTCTTTCATTCGAGCTTTACCCGAGTTGTCGCGGCGCAGCCGCGTGGTTTCACGGTTTCCGGTCGCCGGATTGGATCGCCGAACGGATCATTGGTATGATCCATCGCTTCGAACTCTGGGAGGTTCTCTATGGCTTCCGCTTCTTTCTCCCCGACGCGCGCCGGGAGAAGGCGCATCTCACCCCTCGTCATCGTTACATTCTTTGGCACCATCTCGCTTCTTCTCGCCGCGTGTGGCGGCACATCGGGCACTGGTAGCTCCACCAAGCATGTGCTGACTGCCATTTGCTCGGTTGGCGGGTCGTACACCCAAAATATGAGCCCATTCAGCCCCAACGTAAACTGCGGCGTTGATGGACTGGTGTACGAGAATCTCGTGTATGTCAACGGCGTCACCGCAAAGGAGACGCCGATGCTGGCCACTGGTTATTCGTGGAGCAGCAACAACACCACGCTGACCTTCAACATTCGCCAGGGAGTTAAGTGGTCGGATGGCCAGGCGTTCTCGGCGAATGATGTCGCTTTTACGTTCAACATGCTCAAACAATATCCCGACGCGGACGGCAACGGACTGTGGCAGCATCTGGCGAGTGTGACGGCCAGCGATGCCAATACCGTCGTTATGACGTTCCAGAGCGCGTTCCCGACCGATTTGCCATTCATCGAGGGAACCTACATCGTTCCCCAGCACAGCTGGAGCAGCGTAGGCGATCCCACCAAGTATGTGAACGCGACTCCAGTGGGCACGGGGCCCATGACGTTGAAGAGTTTTTCGCCACAGATCATCAGCTACGTCAAGAATGCAAACTACTGGCAGGCCAACCTGGTGAAGGTTGATGAGCTGAATTATCCTGTGGTGAGCAGCAACGACACCGCGCTGGAGAAGATGGAAGCCGGTCAGGCTGACTGGACCGCCATCTTCGATCCAGCGGTAGGTGCCTTCGTGCAGAAGGACCCGACGCACAATCACTCGTATCCGGTGCCGGTAGTGCCGGCGCAGCTGGTGCCGAATCTGAAGAATCCGCTGCTCGGCCAGCTCGCGGTCCGTCAGGCTATCAGCCAGGCGCTGGATCGCCAAGAGATGTCGGTTTCTGGTGAGGCCGGTTTCGAGCCGCCCGCTAGCCCGACGGGCTTGATGCCCGGACAAGAGTCATACCTGAGTGCGCAGTACAATGGTACAATCCCGTCGTTTGGCGCGGCAAATCCGACTGGCGCGGACTCGACGCTGCAGCAAGCGGGATTTACCAAGGGATCGGATGGCATCTATGCCGACGCGCAAGGCCACAAGCTCTCCTTCAAAGTAACGGTTCCGGGCGACTTCTCGGACTACGTGGCGGACTTGCAGATCGCAGCGCAGAGCCTCAAGGCGGCCGGTATTGACCTTCAGCTCAACAAGGTGTCCGACGACAACTGGCGGACCGACCGTGCCACGCACAACTTCGATCTCATCATGACGGGCGGTTTCTTCGGTCCCACGCCGTACTACTACCTGGAGCCGCTGCTGAACAGCACACACATCAGTGGTGCGAACGCGACGAACTGGGAGCAGTGGAAAGATCCCGCGACCGATCAACTCCTGAATCAGTATGCCTCCACGTCTGACCCTGCCGTGCAAAAGCAGGCCATTCAGGGACTGACGGATATCATGGCGAAGAACCTGCCTGTCATCCCGGTGCTGGATGCCGTCCAGTTCTTCGAATACACGACGACCCACTGGACCGGCTGGCCAACGCCGCAGAATCCGTACGCCATCGGCTCCTCGTATCAACTCGCCGCTGGTGACAACGAGCAGGTCATCCTGCATCTCTTGCCAGCTTAGTAAGCCAGGGTTTCCGTGCTCGTAGCCCGGAGGGGATGGCCTTCGTGGTCATCCCCTCTCGTCATCACTATGACGGATTCTTTGCCGCATGCCGTGTTAGAATAGCCTGAGCTACGCGCCTACGCGCCCAGAAGGATGTCGCTCGATGCGCCAGTTTTCCGCGGATAGCGGGCGCCTATCCGCGAAAGGAGCTCTCCGATGCGTCGCTTGATCCGCCGGATCGGCATCTACCTGCTGGCAATCTGGGCGGCAGTGACCATTAACTTCTTTCTGCCGCGTCTGGCGCCTGGCGATCCTGCCAAGGCCCTATTTTACCGCATCTCACAACATGGCTACGTGAACCCGTCTCTCCTCAATGCGCTCTACAGCGAGTTCGGCTACAAAACCACTGATCCGCTCTGGGTCCAGTACCTCAAGTATCTCAATAACCTGCTTCATGGCAATCTTGGCATCTCGACCACGTACTACCCCAACACTGTCGGCGACGTCATCAATCAGAACATTCGCTGGACATTGATTCTCCTATCGGTCAGTGTTTTGATCAGCTTCGCGCTGGGCACCTTCATCGGCGTGTTCATGGCCTGGAAGCGCGGTTCGTCACTGGATACCACGCTCTCTTCGGTCATGACGTTTCTCTACTCGATTCTGTACCCCTGGCTGGCGTTGCTGGTGGTCTACTTCATCGGTTTCAAGGCGGGCTGGCTGCCGTTTTCGGATGGGTATGACCTCTCGCTGACGCCGGGCTGGAGCCTCGACTTTATCCTCAGCGCGGTTCAGCATGCTATTCTGCCGGCATTCACCATTGTCATCTCCACTATCGCCGGGTGGATGCTCACGATGCGCAACTCGATGATTACGACCCTTTCCGAAGACTACATCATGATGGCACGCGCCAAGGGACTCACGACGCGACGTGTCATGTTCGCGTACGCGGCGCGCAACGCCATTCTACCCAGCGTGACGGGGTTCGCCATCGCGATTGGCACGGTGGTTGGTGGCCAGCTTCTGGTGGAGATCGTCTTCTCGTATCCTGGGATTGGCTTTGCATTGTTCCAGGGCATCCTCGGCCAGGACTACGCGCTGGCCGACGGGATACTCCTGCTGGTGATCATCGCCACCGTCATCATGAACCTGATCGTTGATCTGCTGTATACCGTGCTCGATCCGCGAACACGCCAGGAAGGGAGTGCGTAGCCGTGAGCCAACCATCTCTTACGCCCGGCTCGCCGGCCTCTCTTGGCGGCCCAGGACATGTATCCACGCCGCCTTTCCAGCCAGCGGGGATGACGATGCGCGGGGAATCCGACGGCGCGAAGGTACTCGCGATGCTACGGAGTGCGCGGCGCGCCATCGCCACGAACCGGAAGGTTGCCATTGGGAGCGGTATCATTGCCTTTCTCATCCTTGTGGCCCTCCTGGGTCCTGTCTTCGTTCACCAGGATCCGCTCAAGTATACGCTCAATCTCAATGCCCCACCTTCGGGAGCGCACTGGCTGGGCACAAACCAGGGTGGCCAGGATGTCTTCGCGCAGCTCGTGATTGGCACCCGCTCCTCGGTGTTCTGGGCATTCCTTACCGGGGTGCTCGTCGTGCTCATCTCCATTACAGTTGGTCTGGTGGGTGGGTACATGGGAGGCGCCATAGATGACGCCCTTTCGCTCCTCACGAATGTGTTTCTGGTGATCCCCTCGCTGCCCCTGGCGATTGTGGCCGTGCAATACTTCAGCAGAACGACCCTCACCATCGCGCTCGTGGTGGCGTTGACCAACTGGCCGTGGGGGGCGCGCGTGCTGCGGGCGCAGACACTCTCCATGCGTTCGCGTGAGTTTGTGACTGCCGCGCGTGCCAGCGGGGAGAAGACCTGGCGTATCATCTTTTCGGAGATATTTCCGAATGAGATTTCCATTGTCGCGGCCAGCTTCGTGACGACGACGATCCAGGTGCTGCTGGCGGTCGCGGGGCTGGAGTTCCTGGGCTTTGGCGATACCACAACCATTAGCTGGGGTATCATGTTGAACCAATCCTATGTAAGCGGCGCACTGCTCACGGGAACATGGTGGTGGTTCGCTCCTCCTGGTCTCTGTATCGCCGTATTGGGGTCGGGATTGGCGTTGTTGAATTTTGGCATTGATGAGGTCGCCGATCCACGCCTGCGAATACGGCGACGGCGTCTGCTGCGCAAGAAGGCGGGTGCCGCATGAGGTCCACGACGCCGCTGCTGGAAGTGAAAAATCTCTGTGTGGACTATTTCGCTGAGGGAGGCACCGTCCATGCCGTCACCGACGTCAGCTTCACGCTGAATCGTGGCGAGATCTTGGGGCTGGCGGGGGAAAGCGGCTGCGGCAAATCCACGCTGGCGTACGCCATTACGCGGCTCTTGAATCCGCTGGCGGAGGTGACCGAAGGCGAGATCATCTTCCACCGGCCTGGCAATCCGAACGGGAGTGTGCCACCCGAATCTGTCAATATCCTGGCGCTCTCACCACACGAGCTGCGCACGTTTCGCTGGAGTGAGATGGCAATCGTCTTTCAAAGCGCCATGAACTCGCTCAACCCGGTCATGTCGCTGGGCGCGCAGATACAGGACGTGTTGCGCACACATCGCCCGGACATGAGCGCGGCTGAGCGCGACGCGCGGGCCATCGAGCTGCTCCGGCTGGTCGGTATCGCGCCGGACCGGCTCAAAAGCTATCCGCATGAGCTGAGCGGCGGCATGCGTCAGCGCGCGGGCATTGCCATCGCGCTTGCCCTCGCGCCGGATATTGTGATCATGGATGAGCCGACGACAGCGCTCGATGTCGTCGTCCAGCGCGAGATATTGACGGAGGTGCTGCGGCTACGCGATACCCTCAATTTTTCAGTGATCTTCATCACGCATGATCTCTCGCTGCTGCTGGAGCTTGCGGACAGTATCGCCATCATGTACGCCGGGCGGATCGTGGAGCGTGGGCCGAGCCGCGCGCTGTACGAGTTCCCGCGCCACCCGTATAGCCACGGACTCATCCATGCGTTTCCGCCATTGCGCGGGCCGCGCCGCCGGGCCACCGGCATTCCAGGGTCGCCGCCCGATCTGCGCGCGGTGCCGCCTGGGTGCGCATTTCACCCGCGCTGTCCGCTGGCGTTTGAAGCATGCCACACGGTGCTGCCCCTGTTGCGCCCAGCGCCCGGTGGGGCTGGAATTGCTATCGCCTGCCATCTCTACGATGCGGCGTATGCCTCATCTCCACCAACCGCCAGCGACATCGCGGCTGGATACGAGGCCGCTGCCGAAAGGATCGTCACATCATGAGCCTTCCGCGGCCAGCCGCCCCGGCTCCCACCACGGCGAGTCCGTCGGGGCCAATTCTGGAAGCGTTGCACCTGCGCAAGCTGTTTCCCGTGCGGAAAGTCAATCCTTTTGCACCGGAGCTTGCCGTCCACGCCGTCGAGGATACGTCGCTCGCGCTCGTGCCGGGAAAAGCGACGGCACTGGTCGGCGAGAGCGGCAGTGGGAAGACGACCGTCGCGCGCATGCTGGCGCGCCTCTACGACCTGACCTCCGGCACCATACTTTATGCGGGTGAGCCGGTGAAACGGGGGCAGGCGTCTTTGCGCACGTACCGCCGCAATGTGCAGATGGTCTTTCAGGATCCATTTTCCTCGCTCAATCCCGTACACGACGTACGGTATCATCTGACTCGTCCGCTGTGGATCTATGGACATGCCACGTCCACCAAAGCGGCGACGGAGCAGGCGCTCGCGTTACTGAACCGAGTGAGTCTGACTCCCGCTGAGCAATTTCTGCGCAAGTATCCCCACCAGCTCAGCGGTGGTCAGCGGCAGCGCGTCGCCATCGCGCGGGCGCTGGCGGTGCGTCCACAGGTGCTACTGGCGGATGAGCCAGTCTCAATGCTGGATGTGTCTATCCGGCTGGACATCCTCAATCTGTTGCTGCGGCTGAAGGACGAAGATCGCCTGGCGCTGCTCTACATCACGCACGATATCGCCAGCGCACGCTATTTCGCGGACGAGACACTGGTCATGTACGCGGGGCAATCCGTGGAAGGCGGACCCAGCGATGAAGTGATCGCGCGGCCAAAACATCCATATACCCAACTTCTCATTGCCGCCGCGCCCGACCCCGACCGTCCGGCGACTATGGCGCCGCTGCCGGCGCGCGGTGAGATTCCCAGCCTGATCACGCCGCCGAGTGGGTGCCGGTTTCATCCGCGCTGCCCGCACACCATGCCCGTCTGCCGCGAGCGATTCCCTGGGCGCACGGACCTGGGCGATGGCCACTGGACGCATTGCTTCCTCTATGGCGATGGGCAGAATACGGCTGCCCAGTCCGCGCAAACCGCCCACTGACACGCGCAGCCGGGCAATCTTGAGCATGCGCACGGGCGATGTCATGCTCATGCGTCGAGCCGCATGGCCGCACGTTTTCTGGCTCCCCACACTCCGCCGGCTCGATAGAGAATTATCATGAGGGCATACTGGAGCGAGCGCGTTTCGTCGCGTATGGCAGGCAACACCCGTTCATTTCTGACTTCGTCCACCTGACACTCTCCCCCTGGCAAAGAAAGTGCGCCGGGAACCCTAGTCCGAAAAGATGCCAGACGCTCTCTATTGACACGTGGCGCACCGGTGTGTCTATGGATGGAGTGCCCGCCCACAGGGGCATGATGATTGGAGTAGCAGAGGGAGAGCAGCGATGGGTGTCGCGCAGTCGGACGCCTTTATCTTTTTTGGGGCGACAGGCGATCTCGCCTACAAGCAAATTTTCCCGGCGTTACAGGCGATGGTCAGGCGCGGGAATCTGGCGGTGCCGTTCGTCGTAATCGCGCGCGAGAAGTGGACAGCGGAGCAAATCAAGCAGCGCATACACGATAGCCTGGCAGAGCATGGCGGCGTGGACGAAGCCGCCTTCGCACAACTCTGTGCGCTGTTCCGGCTGGTGAGCGGAAATTATGACGACACGGGCACCTACACACGGCTGCGCGACACACTGGGGAACGCGCAGCGTCCGCTCTATTACCTCGCCATTCCCCCTGATCTCTTCGAGACTGTCGTAGGTGGGCTGGCGAAGTCCGGCTGCGCCACGGGCGGCCGGATCGTGGTGGAGAAGCCGTTCGGGCACGATTTACCCTCGGCACGTGAGCTAAATGGCGTGTTGCGCGGCGCGTTTCCGGAAGCGAACATCTACCGAATTGACCACTACCTCGGCAAGGAGGCGGTCCAGAATCTGCTGTATTTCCGCTTCGCTAACACATTTCTGGAGCCTATCTGGAATCGGGAGTATATCGAGAGCGTGCAGATCACGATGGCGGAGAGCTTCGGTGTCTCGGACCGCGGCAGCTTCTATGAGGAGGCGGGCGCCATTCGTGATGTCGTGCAGAATCACTTGTTCCAGGTAGCCGCCTTTCTGGCGATGGAGTCGCCAGCGACGAACGATCCTGAGCCCCTGCGCGATGAGAAGGCGAAGGTGTTTCAGGCGATGCGTCCACTCGACGCCGCCAACGTGGTGCGCGGCCAGTATCGTGGCTACCGCCAGGTGGCAGGTGTCGCGCCGGATTCGCTGGTGGAGACCTTCGCGGCGGTGCGCCTATTCATTGACTCGCCGCGCTGGCAGGATGTGCCATTCTACATTCGCGCCGGTAAGTGTCTGCCTGTGACCGCGACGGAGGTGCTGGTCACGCTCAAGCGCCCGGCGCATCCGTTCCTAGGAGAAGTGGAGCCTGCGCAGTCGAACTACTTCCGCTTTCGCCTCAGCCCGGATGTCATGCTTGCGATTGGCGCGCGGGCCAAAATACCAGGTGAAGCGATGGTAGGTGAGCATGTCGAGCTGGTGGCGCGCCACCACCACGGCGGCGAGATGGCGCCGTATGAGCGGCTGCTCGGCGATGCGCTCCACGGCGACGCAACGCTCTTCTCTCGCGAGGATACGGTCGAGGCGGCCTGGCGAGTGGTTGATCCGGTGTTGGGCGCGGCGACGCCACTCTACCCGTATGATCCGAATACGTGGGGACCCGCGGAAGCCGGCAGGTTGATCGCGGGCGACGGCAGCTGGCATAATCCGGTTTTACACGCGGAAGCGCGGAAATAGCGACAGAGAGAGGATGTGACCAGATGGCGACGGGACAGGCTCCAGCGGCGCCGGTGTTGACGCAGCGGCCAGCGTGGAAGACGTTGGAACGGCACTTTCAGCAGATTCAGCACACGCACCTGCGTGATCTCTTCGCGAGCGATCCGCAACGCGGCGAGCGGCTGACCGCCGAAGCGGAAGGGATCTACTTCGACTTTTCCAAGCAGCGCATTACAGATGAGACATTGCGCCTGTTGCTCCAGCTAGCGGAAGAATGCGGTCTGCGCGAGCGGATAGACGCGATGTTCCGGGGAGACAAGATCAATACCACCGAGCGGCGAGCGGTGCTGCACGTCGCGCTGCGAGCGCCGCGTGGGCAGACGATCATGGTAGATGGCGAAAACGTTGTGCCCGCTGTCCACGAGGTGCTGGATCGCATGGCCAGCTTCTCTGACCGTGTGCGTAGCGGCGCGTGGACGGGCTTTACGGGCAAGCGCATCCGCAATGTCATCAACATTGGCATCGGCGGCTCCGATCTCGGCCCAGTCATGGCGTACGAGGCGCTGCGACACTACAGTGAGCGTGCTATGACCTTCCGGTTCGTCTCGAACGTGGACGGCACCGATTTCGTGGAGGCCACACGCGACCTGGATCCGGCGGAAACGCTCTTTATCATCTCCTCGAAGACGTTCACGACGCTGGAGACGATGACCAACGCGCACACCGCGCGCGCGTGGAGTCTGCGCGCGCTGGGCGACGAGCAAGCCGTGGCGAAGCACTTCGTCGCCGTCTCGACGAACACCCAAGAAGTCGCTAAATTCGGCATTGATACGGCCAATATGTTCGGCTTCTGGGACTGGGTTGGCGGTCGCTACTCGATGGATTCAGCCATCGGTCTCTCGACCATGATTGCCATCGGCCCGGAGCGGTTCCGCGAGATGCTAGCCGGGTTCCATGCGATGGATGAGCACTTCCGCACAGCGCCGTTCGCGCGCAACCTGCCGGTGCTGATGGGCCTGCTCGCGGTCTGGTATACCGATTTCTTTGGTGCGCAGACGGTGGCCGTGCTGCCGTACAGCCAGTATCTCAAGCGCTTCCCGGCGTACTTGCAACAGCTGACGATGGAGAGCAACGGCAAGCACGTCACGCTGGATGGCACGCGCGTAGACTACGAGACGGGGCCGATCTATTGGGGTGAGCCGGGCACCAACGGCCAGCACTCGTTCTATCAGCTTATCCACCAGGGAACGAAGCTGATTCCCGCGGACTTCCTTGGCTTCTGCCAGACACTCAATCCGCTCGGCACACATCACGATCTGTTGATGGCCAATCTCTTCGCGCAGACGGAGGCGCTGGCCTTCGGCAAGACGCCCGACGAGGTGAAGGCGGAAGGCACGCCGGATGCGCTGGTGCCGCACCGTGTCTTCGAGGGTAATCGCCCAACCAGCACCATCCTGGCCGAGCGGCTGACACCGGAGACGCTGGGCAAGCTGGTGGCGCTCTATGAACATAGCGTGTTTACGCAGGGCGCGATCTGGCAGATTGACTCCTTCGACCAGTGGGGCGTGGAGCTGGGTAAGGTGCTGGCGACGCGAATCATCCCCGAATTGGCGAACGCGACCGAGCCACAGCTTGCGCACGATAGCTCGACCAACACGCTAATCCGGCGCTATCGGCGCCAGCGGGGGTAGCTTCGCTGGCCTGTTGCCTGTCCTACACAAGCCTGATACAATGGCAGCCAGCCGCATGCGACGGTTGGCTGCCATTGTATGTTGCTGGTCTACCCGAATAGACAACATGGCAGGAGGCGATAGATGAGTTTTGCTCTGATTCTTGTGCTTACTTACGTGTTGGTGCCCCTATTTATAGGATTTGTGTGCCTGCTGGCGCGGCGCGACAGCGGGCGAGCGATTCTCATCTTCTCAGTGAGTGCTATTGCGTTGTCTGGCATTGATGTCGGCGTCTATTTTCTCGAAGTCTGGCGCATCATACCGGATATCCGACCCTCGCCAGACTATTCACTCATTGATTCGTTTCGTGCTGTCTGTGAAGGTCTTGGGAAATATGTCGGTATAGCTGCATGGGCGTTTGCGCTGTTTCGCACGGCACGGTCTGGTCGCCTCGGCTGGATGACTGCGATTCTCGTCGTCGCCATGATATCGTTGGTTCTGACGGGAATAGCTACCGATCCGTATCAGTTCTTCAGCCGAAGAGGATATACAGGTGTTGATGCTGTGCTCCTTGTGGCAGGTAGCCGTCTTGCGACAGTAGCAACTCTGATCTATGCGCTGGTGACCCGGCGCGATACGGTACCTGCCGCGCCGATGCCGATGATGTACCCACCCATGATGTATCCGCCGATGATGTTTGCGCCGCCCGCTCCATACGGCCAGCCGGTGTCATACGCACCGCCCCCGCCGGTGGTGCTGCCCGCGCCGCAGCCACAGCCGCCAACGATGACAACACCCTCGTAACGGCGCAGTCAACGGCGGAAGTGTGTGGTAAGGTAAGTATCCGAGAGTCCGGGCATTAGGTCACATCGCGTTATCATCGGGCTGCGTGGTCGTCTGCTTTAACAACGACGTGCGCGGCTGGGCCTATGGGCGCCGCACCGCCGCGCGATATGCGATCCAGGCAATATATGCTATAACAGTGGAGGGGGCATATGCGGCAGATTCTCCTTGCGGACGACAGCTTAAGCATCCGACAGATGATTCGCGCGATGCTGGAGCCGGAAGGGTATTTCTTGATCGAGGCAACGGACGGCGTGGAAGCGCTCGCTGCGATGCGCATGTATACCGAGCCGCTCGTGGTGCTACTGGACTATCAAATGCCCAACATGGATGGCGAAGATGTGCTGCGCGAGGTCATAGGCGCCGGTCCGCCACTCTCCACGCACGAGTACCTGGTAGTTTCCGCCAACGCCAGCACGTTCCCCGACTCGTTTATTGACCTGTTGCGGCATCTCTCCCTGCGCGTCATCCCCAAGCCGTTCACCCGCGAGACACTCGTCACCGCGGTGGCGCAGGCGGCTGAACGCCTGGACGCGCCTCCACCGGAGCCGCTACCCAATCTGCCTGACGCCTGACGCTTGATTCGATAACCTGCCCCTTCGTACAGATTTCTGATGAACCCAGGCGCAACGTCCCGATTTCGCTTGACATTGCGCCAGAACCGCCGGTATACTCGATGCAGTCCGCTATTGCGGACACCGGGTTAGCTGCCTTCGACCAGGCGCGTTGATGCGAGAGCACAGAGAGGAGACGAGCAAGATGGCTAGCTGGATGACAAACAGCAGCGGCTTCCGCCCTACCACTGTGCCCGTCGCGCGCCTTCGTGTCGAGGCCGGTATGTGCGCCGCGGCTGGCGGGTTTGTCTTCGCCAGTGGCCGCAGTGTGCCCAGATCCCAGGAAGCGAGCGTTTATCCTCGTAGGCGTTGAACGCACGCAACCGAGTAACCGTCCAGGATCATGGGCACGCGGCACACGTCGCAGCCCATGATCCTTTTTTTGTTGTTTGCGGCAAGCTCCCAGAGGGGGCATCCAGCTGCTCGTGGAGGGTGGATCTTGAACATGATTTCTATACCTGACAGGAGATGTCAGGAGGTGTCGTGTATCCTGATTCTGCTGAGCAATCGCTGGGAAATGTGCTGCGCTGCCGTCGCCGAGAGGGGGATTCTTTGGCAATCTTGAATGATGACCTGATTGCACCGGAACACGTTGAGTATTCCGTCGAAGTCGCGCCTACTCGCCGCACTGGCATGCTGACGGCAGCGGAGCTTGCGGACCTCGACAACCACGATGCGCTGGTCATCGAGCATGTCTCCAAGCGCTTTACCAAGACCGGCGAGCGACCTGGCTGGCTGCGCTGGGGTCAGGCACGCAAGCGCGGACCGAAGATCGTGCGCGCGGTGGACGACGTTACGCTCACCATCCGGCGGCGCGAGATTTTAGGGGTGCTCGGCTCCAACGGATCGGGCAAGTCTACACTCATCCGCCTGATCTCGACACTGCTGCTTCCCGATGAAGGCAACGTGCGCATCTTTGGATACGACGTTGAGCGCGACGAGCGCATGGTGCGCCGGCTGATCAATCGTGTCAGTGTCGAAGCGGCCTTCTTTCGCAAGCTAAGCCCGATGGAGAATCTGCTGTACTCCGCGCGACTCTACGGCGTACCGGGAGGGCAGGCGCGTGAGGATATCCGCTCGCTGCTCACACGGCTCGGTATCAAGCCAGACCGCATCGGGCAGCCGCTCGAAAGCATGTCGCGCGGCATGCAGCAGAAAGTGGCTATCGCGCGTGCGTTTCTCACGGCGCCCATTCTCTTGCTGCTGGACGAGCCGACCACCGGCCTCGACCCGCGCTCCAAGCAGGATGTGCAGCGGTTCGTGCGCGAGCTACGCGATACCCACGATGCCACCATCCTGCTCACGACACACGATATGGACGAGGCGGAGGCGCTCTGCGACCGCATCGCGATCATTGATGGCGGGCGCATCGTCGCGATGGGCACGACCGACGAGTTGAAGGCCGCCGTTAGCGCAAAGCTCGACCATGCCGCGACACTGACCGAGGTGTTCATGGCTCACACGGGGCGCGACTGGGAAGAGGATGAACCGGAAGACGACGAGGAATAAACGCGTATTTGGCTCGCACGGCACAGGGTGTGACCCGTGTACACTCCGCTCCACTGAAGAGCGGGGATGGGATGAGGCTCATTTGTGGGAGGAGAGATAACGACATGCTTTCGGCGAAAGTCGTAGCGGGCGCGCGGACGACGGTAGGTGACGCCCTGCGCGGCGCGGGCAGCGAAGCGATAAAGAGCTACGCCTTTGTCGAGCGCGGGTGGTATCTGACGAAACGCTACTGGGCGTGGGAGCTTGTCTGGATCACCTACAACATCATCAACGCGCTTAGCGTTACCTTTATTGCGGCCAGCCTACAGAATACTATACCGAACATTCATTTCACGGCGGAGCAGATCAGCCACGCCATCCTGTATCTAACCATCGGTACGGCTGTCTGGACCTTCGTGAGCGTGGTCTTTGACAACGTCACGGAGACCGTGACGATGGAGCGTTGGGAAGGGACCATCGAGTACACCTTTATGGCTCCTGTCTCGCGGATGACGCACATGTTCGGCGCCTGCGCTTTCGCGTTGATCCACGGCTTCATCCTGACGACGGCGCAGCTCTTCGTGGTGGGGGCTTTCTTCCACCTCGATCTGAGCCACGCCAACTGGGGCTCCGCTGTGGTGTTGATGGCGCTGGGCAGCATCTCGCTCATTGGTCTCGGCACGATCTCGGCCATTCTGCCAATGCTCTTTACCGAGCGCGGCGCGCAGATGGCGTATATCATTCGGGCCATCATGCTACTCGTCTCGGGCGTCTACTACCCGATCACGGTGCTGCCTGGCTGGCTTCAGTCCGTCTCGAAGATTACGCCCACTACCTACATGCTGGACGGTCTGCGCAGCAGTATCCAGCAGGGGTATGGGATTGGCAAACTCACGGGAGATGTCTGGCCAATGGTAGTTTGCGGCGTGCTCGCCGTACCTCTCGGTCTCATCATCTTCAACCAGGCCGAACGCTACGCCAAGCGTACCGGCAAACTAAAGCGCAACGGCTAATACTCGGCCGCTCGCACGCAGATCGCTTCACGTGAAGCGATCTGCAAGCAGAGAGAACAGGGCCAGCCAGTGGAGTCTAGTTGCGTTGGATAGAAAGGCGAAGAACGACATGTCTGTTCACTTGCTTCCGGTAGACGACGCGACTGACTACGCGCGCCTGGCCGAGATGCTGCATGCCGTCAGCGCCAGTCCCATCTCAGCGGACCGGCTGCGCCTCTCCGAGATCACTATGCCGGAAGGGCAGATTCGCTGGCAGGTCATTGCCGTGGCCGGATGCGGTGCGATTGTCGGCTACGGCGAAACAGGACGCGATCCACGTATGGAGCCGGGCCACTTCTGGCTTCAGATCGTCGTGGATCCAGCTTATCGCAATCGAGGCATCGGCACCATGCTCTATGATGATGTTGCCCGTTTCGCCTGGGAGATGGGCGCAACGCATCTCACAAGTGATATGTACGGCGACCAGCGCGAGGCGCTGTGCTTCGCCAAGCGGCGCGGCTTCATTGCCGAGCGGGCGGGCGACAAGCGCGTCCGGCTGCAGCTCAACATCACGGCTGGCGTGCCGCCCTCCCCGCGTGAAGCGGTGAAGGCGCGCTACCGCGAGTTCTACTTCGAGCTGGCGATGCTTGAGGCCCGCTCATAAACGACGATATGGGACCACCTACAAACGTCTTTTGCAGGTGGTCCTGTGTCATTCAATCAAGGCGTTATCTCTCCGTGCTCCTTCATGCTGAGCCGGTTCTCCTATTCCCACACTGGCCAGTGGATGAGGTGGCCCGTCTGGCACTGGGGACAGGGCACGCCTGGAAGCTGGGCTTCGTCTTCGGCGCAAATCCGCAGCCCCGCAATGTGCCCCTCACATTCTCGTAAGCGCGCTTGCAGGAGCTGAACGGCGGCATCCAGGTCGAGCGCGTTCTCCAGCAGCGCGCCGATGCCATCGAGCGCAGATGTCGTATTGGCACCCCGCGACGCCAGATCAACGGCGAGCGCATCCAGTGTTTCCATCGTCGTCGCTTCGCCCGTTGCGACGGACTCCCGCAGGTGAGGCACGTCGCTCAGGGCCATTTCCAGGCGTCCCGCTGCCTCTTGCTCGCGATGGAGATCCAGCCAGACTCGCGAATGGCTCGCCTCCGCCAGCTCGCGTAGCGCCTGCTCGAAGGTGAGCGCGGTCGCACCGCAGCGCGGACAGATCATGGCGGCTCCGTCCGCTATCACCAGGTTTTCTGTCACGCGAACGGGCAGCCGGCACGTCCCGCAAAGTCCATCGGTCCAGTATCCGGCATGCGCCCCAGCGGCTTCCGATGCGAGCACGTACGGCTGCCCCGTGGTGTCGAGCGCGAACGGCTGGCGCTCATAGAGCAGTGCCGAGAAATCACATTGCTCGCAGCCTAATCCAATCCCACGGCCCATCCGTACGATCCTTTCACACCACGCGGCCTGTTGCCGTCGAGTATATCACTGCAGTCTCCCCACCCAAACGAACGAACGCTGATTTCTTGCCGCCAGCTCGTTGGGGTGATCTGCCCCCTGGCTCGCGTGACCACGGAAGAATGGTACAATTATGAAGCGGAATCTCCAGCGTGTGCCTGCCGCGTGACCAACGCCCGCCCGGCGCGCACGTGTAGCAACCCAGATTTGATGGTACGAGCGATATGCGACAAGACCCAAACGACGAGCGACAGGACATCCCACTCAGCGACGTGGATGAGGACGGTGTCGCAGGCGAAAGCCCACAGCAGCCGCTCGTGCGCGTCCGCTACGGCCTGGGCAAAGAGCTGAATCTCTATCCTGACGCCATCGTGGTGGAGCTGCATGAGCAGCGCGAGGAGACCCGTTACGAGCTGGACACCATCAAACGATTGATCCTCATGCCGGGAGAATATGTGCCAAGCAAGTGGGTGGTCATGCTCGATCTCGACGACGAAACCACCGTCGTCGCCGTGGATGGCATGACCAATCACCGCGATTTTCGCAAGCTCGTCGCTCAGCTGGTGGAGACGCGGCCTGATATCGAGCTGGACCCACCGGACATGGACGAGCAGATCGCGCAGGCGCTCGACATCAAGAAGCGCAACCTTTTCGGCTGCTATGGCTTCGTTGCGGCCTGCGCCATCCTCCTCTATATTATTTACCTTGTCGTCGCCTTCATCGGCGCGCACGGACCACATTGAGAGCGGGCGCGGCTTCATGCACAACATCCCACCCGAATGGATTGAACAGCTCGACGCGCTGACGGCGGAGACCGAGGGCGAGCTCGAATCCGTGGATGAGCAGCGGCTTCTCGATCAGATTGCGCACGCGGACCCTGACCTGGTGGCTTTTCTCGTTGAGCAGCTAGCCGCCCAGGAGTCACCTCAGGCCGCCGCCGCGCTTGAGACACTGGCAGCCAGCGCTGCCGCACCGGAGGCTGTCCGCTCACGCGCGCGCGCTGCGGTGGACGAGCTTACGAGCAAAGGTATCACGGCGCCACCGCCAGGAGAAGATCGGTTCTATGCTGGGTGGGCGCAGCTCGGGCGCGAGCGCGGCGAGCAGATCCTCATCTTGGGCTGGCGCGTGCCAACCGGCAAATTGGAAGCCCTGGTATTTCTGCTCGATTGGCGTGGCGATGGCCTCAAAGATTTCTATCGCACACGCGACCTGACCAGCGCCGAGTGGCGCGAGCTAGTGGAGCACAATAACCAGAAAGGAGCGCCGCTCGTCGAAATTTCGCTGGCCGAAGGCCGTGGTCTGCTCGATGCCGCGCTCGCCGAGAGCAGGCGGTTTAGCCGGCCGCTGCCACAGGAATACAAACGTGAATCTCGATTAGTTGACCGGCGTGTGTTCCAGGCGAGCGCTCCCGTCACCCATTCGCGCTCATTCGTTTCTCCTGACCTATCACCCGAAGATATCGTTTCCGCCTATGTGGCGGCGTTGCACTTTCGCGATTATGCGCTGGCTGCCGAGCTACTCGCCCCGGAGCACCCACTCCGCGCTGGACACTCCCTGGCGGAGACCCCGACTTCGCTGCATACCGCGCTCAAGCACGCCCCTCGCCGCCGCGAAGAAGTACAAACGCAGCGCGCGAGCGGTGCGGATGACGGTGAGGCAATCATCAATGCGCTCGGAAGTGAGGTGCGCATTGAGCCGAGCGGACGGCGCATCGAAAATCCAGTTCGGGAACGCTTTACGTTACGGCTCGTGTCGCGTGCGTGGCAAATCGTGGATATCACACCACAGAGCTAAGAGTTGGTTGTCGCCATAATGCGTTGCTCGTGGTACAATCGCCCCGTGGTACATGATGGTATACTATGTTCCAACGCGCCCATGTGCCATCCATCCACGCACCGACCGGTGCTCAACATGCTTTCAGTCCTGGTGGCAGATCGTGTGACCCTAAGACCTTCATAGTCGGCGCCGTTAACGTCGCTTGTATCGCAAGGACCACAGGCCCACGTCACGTGAGAGAGAGTGGGGCAGCACCATGACGACCATACGCCGCGGACTACACAAAAGTATGAGCCTGCCGGCATGGAAGTTTGAAGCCCCGCGCCTGGCGGAGCATCTGATAACACGCGAGCACCTGGTCGAGAAGATCGAGCAGCAGATCGGCAAGAAGCGCAGCAGTGGAGACGTCTTCCTGGTCAGCGCTCCTGCCGGTTATGGCAAAACCACGTTACTGGCACAGTGGGCCGCGGCATCTTCCGTGCCTGTCGCTTGGTATCACCTGGACGGCAGCGACGATGATCCGGTAGTCTTTATCCTCGGCCTCGTGCGCGCTCTGCGGGAAGCGATGCCGTCCCATAACCGTTCTCGCGGTCAATGGATGGTCAAGGAGCTGCTTGATAATCTTCACTGCGGTACCCTCTCGCCGGTGGATCTTCGACGGGCAACCACGCTCCTGATTGACGATATTCAACGCAACATCACACGTCCACTCGCGCTCATCCTCACGAGCTTAGCGGAGATCAAGGTCGGCGGCAGCACACACTCAGTGCTTGACAGCCTGCTTGCCCGACAACCAGATCATCTGCGTGTCATATTGGAGACACGCGAGGCGCCGCGGCTGCGCGTCTCTGCCTTGTTGACACAACGGCGATTGGATGGCGTAGGCGCCGACGATCTGCGCCTGCGTGACGACGAGCTGACGGCGCTCCTCTCCGTCATTGGCAAGCCGCTGGACTCCAATCGTATGGAGATGCTGCGCTCGCTCTGCGCGGGCTGGATTACCGGAGTGCTGCTGGCGACGGGAGCGCTCCTGCCGGCTTTCCTTCCCACGGCCGCAACGGAGTTTGATCGCGAGCGCGTGTTTGATTATCTCGCCTGTGAGGTCATCGAGACCTTGCCACCCTCGCTCTGTGAGTTCGCCACCGAAGCCGCTGTGCTCAGCTACATGACGCCGACACTGTGTGCCAATCTGCTGGAGCTTCCCACCGCGCGTGAGAAGCTAGTGGAGCTGGAGAAGCGGACGGGATTTGTGACACGCGCAGGCAGGCGACCAGAAGAGCCGGTGTATCACGTGCAGCCATTGCTTCGCCAGGCGCTCCTGGAACGGTTGGAGCAGGGACCTGACGGGCCGGCGCGCCGCCGTGAATTGCACGAGCGCGCGGGCCTGCTGCTTGAAGCTGTTGATGAGCATGATGAGGCGGTCCAGCAATACGCCCAGGCAGGCTGCTATGAGCGCGTGATCGCAGTGATCGAGGCAAATCGCGGCATGCTGCTGCGCGCGGGACGCGGCGCCACACTGACGCGGTGGCTTGATCTGCTGCCACATGCTGTCTGCGAGAGCCGGCCCGAGTTAGAGATTTTGCTGGCCGATATACACCGTCAGGCTGGGCGTCTTGCCGAAGCGGAAGCGGCAGCACGGCGCGCCTGCGATATCGTCTTGCCTCGCTCCAAGAGCGATCCTCTGCTAGCCGCGCGGGCACTGGTTGTACGTGCCCATATCGCATCTCCTCTCGGTCACTTCGCGGACGTATGCCGGGATTGCGAGGCTGCGCTGCGTCTAGCGCCGGATGACGCCGACGAGATTCGGATTCAAGCGGGGTTCTTACTGGCGTCCGCGATGCAGGCCCTCAACGGGCCCACCGCTGCCTGGCAGTATCTCGAAGGGCTGGAGGAGCGATGTACGCGCCAGCGCGATCTCTGGACGCTGGCACGGCTCAACTACCTGCGGTCACGTTTGCTGATCGCACAAGGGGCCTACGCGCAGGCGGAGAAGATGGCGTCTGCCGCGTTGCTCACCGCGCAGGAAGCGGGTGACGAGATAGATTCCATCATCATTCGTCTCAATCTCGGCTATATCAAGTGGCGAACAAATCAACCGGCTGCCGCGCGACAACACTTTGAGATTGCGTATACGCTCGCGGAGAGCGCGGGAGACACCTTATATAAGGCGTATGCGGTGGCAAATCTCGGTGATCTGGAGGTCGCGGTTGGGGACTTCGCACAGGCTACGAGCACGTACGAACGGGCGGTGACTATCGCGACCTCAGCCGGTGATACGCACCTCCGGGACTATGCGCTTGCCAACCTGGGATATGCGATGACACTTGATGGTCAGCCACAACAGGCAGCCGCGCTGCTCGCGCCTGAGCTGACGCGATCACGTGATGCCGGCCATGAGGTTGATTGGGTCACACTAGCCATCGTGTTAGGGCTAGCCTATGTCCGAGATAGCGTGGCCACTGAAGCGATTCCATTGTTGCGCGAAGCGTGCGCGCGCGCCCACGCCTGCGGAGGGGTCAACGAATATGTTCAGGCAGAGCTCCATCTCGCGGCTGCCTACGCCGCACTGCACGATGGCGCACTTGCCATTGAAGCCCTTCATACCGCGCTTGACACGGCTGAACGTGCTGACGGCGTCACGATGCTTCTCACCGAGGTGCGCCACCTTCCCGAAGTTGCTTCTATCATAGCGGAATCGCCGCACCCACTCGCGGAGGCGTTTCGACAACATATCCAGGATCTGGAGGGGCAAGGACACGAGCCGGTTGACCAGCAGGGGCGGAGTCCAGATACCTTATCCCACGTCGAGGATGAACCCGTGCGGGTATTCGCTCTCGGTGAGGCACGCATCTTCGTCGGAACTGAGCGAATTACACGCTGGCGCAAACCGCTTTCGCGTGAGTTACTGCTGTTCCTGCTCGATCAGGGCGAGCCCGTCCATAAAGAGACCATCCTCGAAACGTTCTGGCCGGACAAAGATCCTGAACAGAGTGAGAGCGCCTTCCGGCAGGTACGTTTTTGGCTCAAACAGTCGCTTGGCCGCGAGTGCCTGGCACAACAAGAGGGTCGCTGGCGGCTCACCATTGAGTGCTGGCACGATGTGCGCGAGTTCGAGCGTTTGGTGGACGACGGCGAGCGCCTCTTCCACGAGGGGAAGCTCTCACAGGCGGCGGTTACGCTTCGCCAGGCGCACACCTACTGGACGGGCCACTACCTCGAAGACATCTATAGCGACTGGGCAATTCTTCGTCGAGACGCGCTGAGTAGGCGCTATCTGATGTCTCTGGAGCGGCTGGCGGATATCGAAACCCAACTAGGCCATCATGACGAGGCCGTGCAGCTCTACTATCAGATACTGGAAGCGGAGCCCCACCGTGAAACGGCGCACCGCGCGCTGATGCGCCACTTCGATCAGCGTGGTGAGCCTGCCGAGGCTATCCATCAATTCGCGCGCTGTCACAATATCCTCAAGCGCGAGCTGGGCATCTTGCCGTCACGCGAAACCAATAGTCTGTACCGCTCGATTCGCGCAAAACTGTTGACGCCGCGCGCCACCAGCGTTCGATAATCGTCTCAGGCAACACTGCGCTCGGTGGCACTACTCAGGCGCACGCCGATAGCTGCGTGTCTATGCGTGCGTGCATTCCGATTCCTCCTGAGTAGCCATACTTCGCGTCACAGAAAATAACGGGCCTCGGTGTATCGGTGACACCGGCTTCGAGAGCGGTTTTGCGCAGAATCGCGCGCTTTGGGCGCGCGGTGTAAACGCTGGGTAAACGGTCCCTCGGGTACCATGTGTCCAGACGCACCGGACCACGATGTCATTGTTTCGTCCGCGAGAGCGAACCCGATGCAACACATCTGAACGAGGAGAGCCGCAATGCAAGTACAATCTTTCATTACCCACTCAATCCAGCCACAAACGCTCGTCGCCACATCATCGCGTGCCCGGCGATTTATCGCGCTGGTGACAGTCTGCGCGGTCCTGGCAGGTGGAGCATTGTTCGCGCATCCAGCGACTCCGTCTCATGGGGCATATGCGACTCCGCACGTGCTCGTGACGAGCACAGACGTAGGGACGGGCGGCGGCCCAGGTTTCTAGTGCATTTACCGTCTTGCGGCAGAGTTTTGTGCGACACAGTGACGGCGCCCGAATGATGCCCGGTAAGGATGCATGTCACGGTTCTGGAAGAACCAGAACTAGGAAGTAACGGGGACGCAATGTCGCGTGAAGAGTGGGAGCTAGCTATGGCGAGAGCCGTCGTGGAGCGGGCTTTTCGCGCTCGGCTTCTTGCCGACCCCGCTGATGCGCTCGGTGATTATGGGCTTCCCGCGAGCCAGCGGTATGCGGTGGACGGCATGCGGGCCAACTCGCTCACGGAACTGGCGGCTCGCATGCTGCGATTGGCGGCAAGCGCTTGGGGACCTGGCTTCGATGGAGTCGCGCTGGAAAGCGACTCTCTCTAGCCGGCTGTGTAGGGGTGCCGACGGCAAGGCCGTCGTGTAGGCGCAAGGACGTGCCAAGAGCAAGGACGCAACGGCATCCCTTTGGGGGCATCCAGGCGTGAGCTAGCGGCGCTCCGCCACTCGCGCGAATGCGCGCCGCGCCGCCGCGATGGTTCGCCCGATGTCCCCATCGTCGTGGGCAAGCGAGATGAACCCTGCCTCGAACTGCGAGGGAGCCAGGTAAACTCCCTGCTCAAGCATAGCGTGGAAGAATATCCCGAAGGCGGCGGTATCCGAGCGCTTCGCGCTGACTTCGTCGGTGACGGGACCGGGCGTAAAGAATGTGGTGAACATCGAGCCGGCACGCGTCTGAAACACGGGAATGCCAGCTGCTCGCGCGGCTTCGCCGATACCCTGCGTCAGAGCGGCGGAGAGCATTTCGAGCCGCTCGTAGGTTCCTGGCTCGCGGAGCAAACGCAGCTGGGTCTCTCCGGCAGCCATCGCCAGGGGATTGCCCGAAAGCGTGCCTGCCTGATAGACTGGCCCAGAGGGCGCCACGCGCGCGAGGATATCGCGCCGGCCGCCATAGGCGGCGGCGGGCAGGCCGCCACCGACGATTTTGCCAAGGCAGGTCAGGTCCGGCGTGATACCGTAGAGCGCCTGCGCCCCGCCATAGGCCACGCGGAAGCCCGTCATCACCTCGTCGCAGATCAACAACGCGCCGAACTGGCGCGTGAGGTCGCTCAAGCCAGGAAGGAAGCCCGGCTGGGGTGGGATGCAACCCATGTTGCCAGCCACCGGCTCGACGATGACGGCGGCAATCTCGTCTGGGAAGCGCTCGAATAGCGCCCGGACGGCGGCGAGGTCGTTGTAGGGTGCGACGAGTGTCTGGGCCGTCGTCTCCGGCGGAACACCGGGGCTGTCGGGCGTGCCAAGCGTCAGTGCGCCGGAGCCCGCCGCGACGAGCAACAAATCCGCGTGACCATGGTAGCCTCCGGCGAACTTGAGAATCTTGCTGCGATTAGTGTAGGCGCGGGCTAGGCGTAGCGCGCTCATGGTCGCCTCGGTGCCAGAGTTGACGAAGCGCACCATCTCGATACTCGGCATTGCCTGGATAACCAGCTTCGCCAACCGCACCTCGGCCTCCGTGGGAGCACCAAAGCTGGTGCCGCGTCGCGCCGCATCCGTGACGGCGGCGACGACGGCGGGGTGAGCATGCCCCAGAATCAGCGGACCCCACGAGCCGACATAGTCAATGTATTCGTTGCCGTCTACATCGAAGATGTGCGCGCCCTCGCCGCGCTCGATAAAGACTGGCTGCCCACCGACGGCCTTGAAGGCACGAACCGGGCTATTGACCCCGCCAGGAATAACCTGTTGTGCTTCCGCGAAAAGCTGCTCTGAGCGTTGGATGCGCATCTCGCCCTCGTCATCTTGCTGGATGTATGGCACTGATCCGCTGGATGCTACAGATTGTAACGCGCTCAGCTCTTTAAGTTGGCGGAAACGTACTGCGCGATGGCGTTCCAGTCGCCGTTGGCCGGCAGCAAAATGTCCTGTCCGTCGCTAGATTGCGCATCTACCAGGACGTTTTGATCGGTGAGGCCGATACGCGCGGCGTGGGTGAGATCCAGCGTATGGGTGAAGAGCATCAGATCGGCCAGTGAGAGATTGGTATACATGGCGCTCTGTAGGGCGTTGGTAGCGTTGAGCAGGCCGGGCCAGGCGCCCACCTGCCGCGCGCGGTCGAGGATCGCGCGAATGAGGAGCTGCTGCCGGGCGGAGCGGGCGAAGTCAGAGCCTTCGCTGGCGGGTTCCAGGACGTAGCGAGCGCGAGCGTACTCGATGGATTGCTCGCCGTTCATGTGCTGCTCACCCGCCTTGAACTGAATGGTTTTCCAGTTAGGGTCAATCTGGGGATCGTCGTTGGCGGGATAGCGTGCGGTGAAGCCGGTAGGAACGTTGATGTCTACGCCGCCGAGTGAATCCACCAGCTTGCGGAAGCCAGAGAAGTCTATGGTCAGCCAGTAGTTGACGGGAATGCCCAGCACATCGCCGACTTTGCGCGCCGCCTCGAAGCCACCGGCCACACGCCCGGCGGGATAGCTACCGTAGCCGTTAGCCAGTCCATCAGCGTAGGCGGTGTTGATCTTGGCGTACTGGCCGGAGGTAGGAGGCACCTGCACCCATAGGTCGCGCGGAACGGAGATCAGGCTGGTGGCACCGCGGCTGGGAATGAGGCTGATGACCATGAGGCTATCGGTCAGGTACGCGCCGTCGTGCCCGGCGCCGCCATATCCGAGCACAACCAGATTCACTCGCTTGTCGCCCGACATAAAACTCGTTTGTGTACTCAGCGGAGCTTGCGTCGAGATGGCCGAGCCAAAATCGTAGAGACGGTGAAGCGCGAGGCCGCCGAAAATCAGGATGAGGACCAGCATGGTCAGTACAGCGTATTTGAGGATGCGGCGCCCAGTCCACTGGCGCGGGCCAGGGTATCGAGGTGCGCGCAGGGGGCGCGGAGGTGCGCCGGGGGGCGCATATATCGGCGACGTGGGAGTGGGGCCGCCGCGTGGTAGCGGTGGTGGGTATTGTGGTTCTGGCGTCATCGGATCCGTCGGCTCATCCCACGCCGCGAGATTCCGTGAGTTTTCCGAGTTTGGCATACACTAGTTCCTTTCCGCACCAAGACGCCGCATCCTCAAAGGAGGATACGCATATGAGACGCCTGAAGTTCCATGGATGATACGGGGTTCACAGAACCTGTGTGATTCGCGCCGTTGCCATCGCTCCGCCTGGGCGCTATACTGCATTGAAGCAGAGGCCGGGTTCCGAGAGTGCCGGCGCGGGGAGGATGAACGTGACGACGTGCGAACAATGTGGCGCTGATGCTGTGAACGCGCAGGGTGTCTGCGCGAGCTGCGGTTGGCACGCGCCAGTCGGAATATATGAGGACGACGACTCACCCTCGTTCGGCGAGACACGCGCGGCAGACGTTCCCACGACTGACGATGCTCCTGGCGCGCGGTATCCACAAACACCGCCGCGCTTCGCTCGTACCAGCGAGATGCCACGCCCCGGTGAGCCGTCTCGTGTGTCCGGGCCGCCGTCTGGGAATGGTATGGGGACGGGCGCCGGCACGGCGCGCTATTGCGGTACATGTGGCGCGCGGATCGCGACGGGCGAGGCGTTCTGCGGTCAGTGCGGGACGCCTGTTGGGGCAAGCGGTGGCGACTATGGCACGGTGAACATGGCCGCTGGCACTGCCGCGCGCTATCAGATCGGCGGAACGGGGTGGGCGGCAGGCGCTGGCGATGCCTCTACGGAGGAGTATGCCGCGTCCACCGCGAACGGCTACCTGCGTATGCCAGGTGGCGTCCCATACACGCCGCCAGTGTATGCCGGCGGGCCATCTATGGGAGCGGGCGGCGCCGCGACGAGCGGATCAGGGCGCACGGTGCGCCTCGTCTTTGGCGTGCTTTGTTTGGCTGGGAGCATCGCGTCCGCCGTTGCGGCGGTCATTCTGGCGGTTCATCAATAGGCAAATGACGAGCTGAGGGTCGAAGATATGTCTACAGATGTTTCACTAGACACGCCCATCGCGAAGACAGAATATGAGGCTATCGCGGCTTTCCGATACGCGATACGCCGCTTCCAGCGGTTCAGTGAGCAAGCCGCGCGCCGCGAGGGCATCACTCCGCAGCAGCATCAGCTTCTGCTGGCGATCAAGGGATATCCGAACCGCGAACATGCGAGTGTCTCAGAGCTGGCGGACCGGATGCAGATGCGCCAGCATAGCATGGTTGGGCTGATTGACCGAACCGAGGCGCAAGGGCTGGTGCGGCGCAAGGCAGGTGAGGTGGATCGCCGCCAGGTATTCATCTACCTGACGCAGGCGGGCGAGGACAAGCTGCAGAAGCTGTCCATGCAGCACCGGCGCGAGCTACGTACCATGCGAGACGCGCTGCTGGCGGTGCAGTAAGGTCGCCGCCGGCGCCAATCTGGCTGTCATACGTCGTGGAGGAAAGCCGCGCGCCCCGACATCTCGCCACTCGCCGCGTCGTCCGCTTCGGCCTCGGAAGACAAGGAAGCATCTGCTAGCGCGGGGTCTACAAAGTCGTCGTCCTGGCCCCAGGTTTTACGGGTGGGTTGGGGATATTCGCGCAAGAACCGCTTGCCAAGAACATAGCCTAACCGTCCGATGGCGACCATGATGAGAACGAACACGATGACGGTGAGTAAAGCGGCGACCCATCCCGGCACCCAGTGGTAGTGGGCGAGGGTAGGGAAGAAGGTGCTTCCGAGGAAGCCACCGACGATACATGCGGCCATCAATCCGAGCAGACAGCCAAGATAGCCGCCATGCGTCGGCCAGTCGTAACCGGGTGGCACGGCATGGTCGTATGGGTCGGCGGAAGAGTCGCCGTAGCCAGGAGAGAAGCCGCTGGGTAACGCATGGACTTCTTCGGCATCGCGATTTGAGTTTGGAAGCTCTGGGTCTGACACGCTGTGACTGACTTTCGAGGTATGGAATGTCTGTTAGAGAGTACCGAACTGGCGATCGCCGGCGTCTCCAAGACCAGGACAGATGAAGCCGCGGTCGTCCAGTCGCTCATCCAGCGCTGCCAGGTAGATGGGTACGTCGGGATGCGTCTGCCGCAGCTTGAGCAGGCCATACGGTGCGGCGATGAGGCCGATGTAGCGCAAGTGGGGCACGCCATAGCGCTTCAGGATGTTGAGTGCGTCTATGGCGGAGCCGCCAGTGGCGAGCATTGGGTCTACCGAGAAGCATACCTGAAGGTTGCTGGACCGTGCCAATTGATTGTAGTACTCGATGGGTTCAAGGGTGTGCTCGTCGCGACGCAAACCAAGATGCCAGACCTGCGCATCGGGCAGCACCTGCCGGAAGCCCTCGGCCAGCCCCAGGCCCGCGCGAAGGATGGGGACGATGCCGACGCCGCCGGCCAGCCGCGAGCCGGCGGTGGGCTCCAGCGGTGTTTCAATAGAGATGGGCTGGAGGCGCAGATCTTGAGTTGCCTCGTAAGCAAGCAAGGTTCCCAATTCGCGGACGAGGCGATAGAAGTCGGGTGGGGAAGTATTGCGGTCGCGCAGGGCAGTGATCTTGTGGGCGATTACCGGGTGTTGTGAGATGAAGACGTTCGGTAGGGCCAGCACGTCATCGCGCGCGGGCTGCGGCACTCCACGCATCGGCAGTGACTGTGGCTTGCTCCCCTCGTCCGCCATATGCTTTCATTCTCCTGACCGTTTTGGTGATCGCTTCCGGGCGCTGTAGCCAATGGGTAACTTCTGGGAGTGTCGCATATTGGGGAGGTGTCGGTCAAGAAATGAGGGAAAGCACACCCCCGGCTTGCCGCCGCGCTCCTGGCGCCCGCCACGTAACGAATACTGCCGTGATTGCGCAGGCGCGGCGAAACAAGCCAATCGAGCGGTTGCCCGACACGAATGGTGTGAAGCGCGGTTTCCGTATGCTTGCCTCGGATGGTAGGATATACGGGTGCGGGTAATGGGACTACCGGTGGCTTACTCGGCGCCTGGTTGCAGGGATGGGTAGCGCGCCGGGCAGCACGCTAGCACGGCGCGGGGCCGCCTCCTGAGCAGAATCTGGGGCGGCGATAGCGTCAATGCGTCTACTACTCGTTTGTATGAGCGGCTCACGTCAAGCACAGTCTGCTGTACCATCTAGCTGCATGTGTCCGTGCGGAAGTACCGCGGACTGCACACACCGAGAGAACATCTACTATGGCTGATTCTAACGCTTACTCCGGCTACGTCGGCCCCGAATATCTCCGTATGGCCGCCGACCTCTGTCGCCTCGACAAAGAGCGTACGTATACAGCGATGGATGCGCGGCCCGGCGCACATATCCTCGACGTTGGATGCGGCGCGGGCGTGGACACGATCCCACTTGCCCGGCTCGTCGGTGAGAACGGCATGGTCACCGGCGTTGACCTCGATCCCAGGATGGTCACCGAGGCCGAGCGCCACGCTGCTGAGTCCGGCGTCAGTGGGTGGACGCGGCACCTTGTCGCTGATGCGAGCGCGCTCCCATTCACCGATAATGCCTTCGATGCCGTCCGCTGCGAGCGCGTCTTTCAGCACCTCGCGGACCCTGCCGCCGCGCTCAGCGAGCTGATCCGGGTTACCCGCCCGCAAGGTTGCGTCGTTGTTTATGATACCGATTACTCCGCCATGTCTATCGATTCCGACGAAACGGATATCGAGCGCCGGCTCGCCCGCTTCACTGCGGCGCGCCTGCGCAATGGCTACATCGCTCGCTCGCTCCGCCGCCGCTTCATCCGCGCCGGGCTTGCGGAGGTGACCGTCGAGCTGCTGCCCCAGCAGTTCACCCACTACCAGATGGCGCGCCTCGGCTGGCTCAACGCGGTTGAGCCACAAGCGCTCGCCGCCGGTATCCTCACCGAAGACGAGCTGGCTCGCTGGCACGCCGACCTGGAGCGCAAAGCTGGCGAAGACGCCTTCTTCGCCAGCCTGGCGCACGTGTTGGTGTCGGGAAAAAAGGTGTAGAGATCCTCACGCTATCGGGATGTATTGCTCGAACCAGCGGGTGATCTCGTTGAGGCGGATGACGCGGGAGCGAGGGTGGCCGTTGCGCGAGAGGTCGTGCGATTGGCCCTCGAAGATGACCAGCTCGGTATCGCGACCGAGCCACTTGAGGGCGGTGAAAAGCTGCTCGGCCTCGCTAAGTGGGCAGCGGAAGTCGCTGTCGCTGTGCAGGATGAGCAGCGGAGTGTGGATGTTCGCCACGTAGTTGTAGGGCGAGTGCTCCATGAGAAGGTCGAGGTTTTCCCAGGGGGTTGCGCCGATGTGGTCGAGCGCGAAAGACGGGCCGATGTCGCTGGTGCCGAAGAAGCTGGCCCAATTGGAGAGCAGCCGCATCGTCACCGCCGCTTTGAAGCGGTTCGTGTGGCTGACGACCCAGGCTGTCATGTAGCCGCCGTAGCTGCCGCCCGCAACACCCAGCTGGTTCGCGTCAATGCCACCACGCGCCAGCGCCGCATTCAGCCCGGCCATGATGTCCTGGTAGTCTTTGCCGCCCCAGTCGTGGACGACGGCGCCGGAGAAGACGCGTCCATAGCCAGTGCTGCCGCGTGGGTTGACGTAGATAACAGCGTAGCCGGCCGCCGCCAAAAGCTGGAACTCGAAGAAGAAGCTGTAACCATACATCGCCGCCGGGCCACCGTGGATCTCCAGCACGCCGGGTACCTGTTCGTCCGACCGCGCATGGGGCGGACGCATCAGCCAGCCCTGGATTTCCCAGCCGTCAGCGCCCCGGAACGTAAGCTCCTCAGGCGTCGCCAGGTCTATCTCGGCCAGCAGCTTCTCATTCAGATTGGTCATCCGGCGCGGCACCATCAGCAGGTGCTCAGGCTCGCCCTCACGCGGCACCGCCTGTATGTATACGTCGCCCGGAGTGACGGCATCCGCCATCCCGAGCGCGAGCGTCCGGTTCGCGGTGTCTAGCGAGAAGGTGTAGACGTGGCGGTCGCCATCCGTCACGCGCGTGGGCAACAGATCGCTCCCTGGACGGGCGGCGTAGATATGCACGGTGCCGCGCATCGAGGCCAGGAAGTAGATTTCGTGGCCGTCGCGCGACCAATAGACCGGCAGCACGCCATGCCCAGCGCGCATATCGTCAATGCAGGTGGCGGAGCAGGTCGGCGTAAAGTCGCCGGTCAGGCAGCGTTCCTCGCCGTCTTCGGGATGGGCGGGTGCAACCCAGAGATCCTGGTGCCCGGTTCCATTGCGACGGGGATCGGCAAGGTAGGCCAGCATCTTCGAATCGGGCGACCAGGACGGCGACGTGCAATTGCGCTCCTCGCTGGTCACGCGCATCTGCTCGCCAGTGGCGATATCGAGCACCCAGACCTGCGCGGCGGGTGTGCTCCAGCGCTCGTCCGTCCGGTCCGAGACAAACGCCACGCGCGTGCCATCGGGCGACCAGGATGGCGCACCATCGTTCCAGTCGCCGCTCGTATGCTGAGTCGCCTCGCCGCCTGTCGCTGGTATAGAAAAGATGTGTGACTGGGTTTCGTAGCTGAAGCCGTGGCCATCTGTACGATGCCAGACACGCTCGATGTGGCGGACGCGCGGCACGCGCTTGTCATGCAGCGGCGCATCTTCCGCTTCGGGGTCATCCGGCTCGCCTGTCTCGGCGGCGAAGAGGATCGTGGCGCCGTCGGGCGACCAGACCGGTGTGCCAGCGCCGTCGCGGAGAGCGGTGAGCTGGCGCGCTTCGCCGCCATCTACCGGCAAGAGCCATATCTGCGGCTTGCTGACGCCGCGGTCGCGGGCGTCTTCGCTCGCCGGCTTTACGTCGCCAGCCGGGGTGCGCAGAAACGCCAGCGTTCGCCCATCCGGCGACCAGCGCGGGGCGCGGTCGTTGGGGCCGGAGGTAAACTGGCGTGGCTCGCCGCTGGTGGGTACGAGCCAGATCGTGTGGCGATATTCATAGGCGTCGCGGTCTATCGCCGTTCGCACGAACGCCACTCGCGTCCCGTCGGGCGAGATTTGCGTATCGCTCGCCAGATTCAGGGTGTAGAGATCGTCAGCCGTCAGGAGTCGCGCCATGGTCCTCAATCCTCCGAAGCCTCCGCTACGGGATGCTCATAGTTGCGGTTCAGCTCGCGCAGGACGACGCCGTGGTGGCGCCACATCGCGGGCGTCAATGTATGGTACTCGCCGTCGCAGATCGGAACCGGCGCGGCGCATTTGATGTGTGGTTTGAGACGGAAGCGGAGATTGTCACCAGCGACTTCCACCCAGATGTGGCGGCGGGTATACCCCGATCCCCATTTGAAGAGCACGCCTGAGTCATATTCTTCGAACCAGCCGCGCCCTTGCAGCGCTTGCCGGTTCAACGTCTGGAACAGCTCCGACATGCCGCTCTCGCGCAGCACACGCCTGGCGTTTTCGCGGTGCGCCTTCCGCTCGGCGTCGCTCGGCTCCGGCTCGGCCTCGTGCGCAGCCTGTACGTTATGTTCATCCATATCGCTATCGTCTCTGTGTTGTTTACTCTAGTTGTTGGAGCAGTCAGAAGGGCCAGCGGCTGATGGACGCGCCTGGACCTCAGCTTCTAGCCATTTCCCATGTGGCGAGAGGGAATCAAAGGCTACACATCTCGTCCGCGAGGGGTGGGATGCGGTGGATACCGGAGACTGGTCTTCACCCATGCAGCGCGACATCGCCCGGACCCGCCCCACGGCGATCCACATAGTAGCTGCTGCCGTGCAGCGCTTTCGCCTTATGCTTCACCTCCGCCGCGATCTGGCTGACCTCTCCCAGGGATGCGATCGGGTGGTGCTCGTTCGTCACGACACCGATTGATACGCTCACCAGCGGATAGGTCTGCTGGTATCCCTGCCGGTCCCGCGCCACAAGTGTTCCGCGCAGCCAGTCCTCCTCATTGTACCGCTCACGGCTCTCGGTGTCCCAGGCAGCGATCATGCGGCGACAGATGGCCTCTGCGCGATCGGGCGTGGTGATGATGACGAAGTCGTCGCCACCGATATGTCCCACGAAATCGGTGACATTTCCTTCGACGCGCACCGCTTCCGTCGCGACGCGGGCCAGCACGCGAATGAGGTCATTGCCGCGCAGGAAGCCATACACGTCGTTGTAGGCTTTGAAGTGGTCCAGATCAATGTAGAGAATAGAGCAGGGCGCCATTGAGAGTATCTGCTGGTGGATGGCGCGCTCCACCTGCAGGCCGGAAGGCAGGTGCGTCAGGGGCGAGAGGAGTGTTTCCCGGACATGCCGGAGCTGTGTCCGAATGCGGGCGAGCAGCTCATCGCTGTTGAATGGCTTCGTCATGAAGTCGTCCGCGTTGGACGCGAAGGCCCGCATCTTGTCCGCGGTATCGTGGCGGGCGGTGAGTATGACGACGGGAATATGCGAGGTTTTTACATTCCCGCGAATACGCTCGATGACCTGGAAACCGTCTATGCCCGGCAGCATGAGATCCAGGAGCAGCAGCTGCGGTACCTCACGCAGCGCAAAGGCGAGGCCCTCTTCACCGGTGGGGGCCAGCACAGCCACGAAGCCTTCCGCTTCAAGCGTCGCCTGGAGCATGTGGCCAATCTGAGGGTTGTCTTCCACCACCAGAATCGTCGGAGGAGGCGATTCGAACGCGATGACGGCGTCCATGTGGGTCCTCCTCTCATCTGGGGAACGCTCGGAGAAGCTGATCGGCTCTAGCGTATGATATACATCTGAATCGTCTTGTGTCCACTGTGTGCGCCTGCTCGGCGCGCACGAATCACGGAATATTCCAGACTCAGGCGTGTTTGGACAACCGCCATTTGTCCCAGCCCATTCTGGTTGAGGCGTTCGATTACATCCCCTTTGGAATGCGCTGATCCTCTTCTGTGGAGGTCACCTGCGCGCGCAGTAACGCCTGCATACTGCCGAGCAGCGCGTCCTCGAGCCGCTGGCGATGCTTTGGCAGCAGGTTATCCGGCAAGTGCTCGGGCGGAAACCATGCCACCTCTGAGACTTCCTCGCTCGTCCCTGGCGCGGGGCTTTCCGGCGTCATCCGGCACAAGAACGTGAGCACAAGCTCGCGCTTGCGCGGCTTGGAGTAGATTCCGATCAGCCGTATGATCTCGATGGCGACACCGACCTCTTCGCGCACTTCGCGGGCCAGCCCTTCTTCGACGGTTTCGCCGTATTCAAGTCCGCCGCCGACCAGATTCCACCAGTCAATGTCGCTACGGTGAGCGAGCAGGTACGTTCCTCCCCGCTCGATCACGGCGAAAACGCCAATCCGAAAGCGCGCCTGCGCCTCCGGATGCTGTTGCGCTTCTAGTTGTGTTTCTGCCATTTTCGCGCCCTCACGTTATTCCGCACTTGCGCCAGTGGTCAGTTCTATCAGGTGTGGGAACAAGTGGGGCCGGCATTCCCGCCGGTCTGGCCGGGCAGGAATGCCCGCGCCACCCCTCAAAGCCCACTGGACTGACTGCTAGATCGAATAGTCGAGATAGGCGTCGTCCGCGAGCGACTCCATCTCGCGCTCCTCGCCGCGGCGAGTCAGCAGCATCGCGGGCTGCGCGGTTACGACGGAGCGCGGCGGGACCGACTCCAAAACAAGGGCCATCGCGCCAATTTTGCTGTCGTGTCCAATGGTAATCGGTCCAAGGATGGAGGCGCCAACGCCAATCGTTACATTGTCCTCGATGGTGGGATGTCGCTTTACCCGGCCATCGTCGCGATGCTTCCACCATCCCGTCGCGCCGAGCGTCACCTGATGGTAGAGCATCACATTGTCGCCAATCTCCGACGTCTCGCCAATCACCACGCCGGTGCCGTGGTCAATGAAGAAGCGCTTGCCGATGCGCGCACCCGGGTGGATCTCGATGCCGCCCGTCACGACCCGCGCGACCTGGGAAATGAGGCGCGGCAGCAATGGCACTCGCAAGCGATAGAGGGCGTGTGCTACGCGATGAATCAGAATCGCGTGCAAGCCTTGGTACATGAGCACTTCGAGGATGCTGCAGGCGGCTGGGTCCTTCTCGAAGATCACATCTATCGCATCCGGCCAGCGGGTGCGGCGGCGCGGGTGCGCCTGGGACGGGTGGGCCGGCAGCACACGCTCGGGGCCGTCGTGCCGATCTTCCCTTTCCAATGGATACTCGGCCAGCGATGGATTCATGCCGTTCGCTTGGCTGAGTGATTTGATCTTTTGGCGCATAGATTGGGTCGTCTTTCGCTCCCACGCGGCGCTTGCGGTGGGCCTCCTCGCCAGATCCGCACCTGGGGCCGAAATCGTCGCGTTGCTGAGTAGTGTAGCGATGCCTGAACCGCAGCGTCAAGGAAACGGGTAATCTACTTTGCCAAAGCGGACTTGCCACGGAGGCAGAGGTCGTTGTTGTGGCTCAACGGTATCTGTGGACGGGTATTAGATCAGGCTCCGGCATTGGTAGCAGTACCAATCTGGCACGGGCGGCTTCAGTCCGCGCGCCGGCAGATCACGCTCCCACGCGCGGATGTGCTGAGTACAGAAACGCTGCTGGCAGCGCACGCAGGCCTGGAGCGCGAGCTTTGCGCAGCCCTCTTCCACGCAGCTATAAATCATGCCCAGATTGCCCGGTGGGTCCTGTTCGAACGCCCGCTGGGGCGGGTGCGCCGCGCGGGAGAAAGCTAGCCGCATAACGACCTCCTTTTGCCGCGGGCAGCGGCATCAGGCCAGAACCGCTTTTGGGCATCGTACCATGCGCGGGGCGCTTATACTACCGCCGTAGGAAGTTTAGCCCTGCCGGTTTGGCGCCTATCACCAGGTATCCAGGTGCAGCACGGTATCCAGCGGCTCGCGCGGAGCAGGGGAGAAGTCCGTTCCTTTGGTGTAGGCCACGGGCACGAGCGCCGCCTGCATGACCTTTTCAAAAGGAATGCCGAACAGGTCCGCCGCCTCCCGCTCGAAAAAGAGATGGACGGTCGTCCACGAAGTGCCCAACCCTCGCGCGCGGGCCGCCAGCATGAAGCTCCATACCGCGGGCAGGATGGACCCCCACTGGCCCGATTGCGCGATGCTTGGCTGCCCATCCGTGCGCCCCTTGATACAGGGAATGAGCAGCACTGGCGCCTCATGGATGTGCTCGGCGAGGTAGTCCGCTGAGTCCGCTACCCGCAATTGCGTTTGCAGGCGCGCGGGATCGCTCGGCGGGCGGAGTTTGGCGATCTCCTGCTTGTAGACTGCCCAGCCGCGACGATAGATGTCGCCCAGCGCCTGGCGCTTGGCCGCGTCCGTCACGACGACGAACTGCCAGCTCTGGCGGTTGCCGCCAGTGGGCGCCTGCACTGCCAGCTCCAGGCATTCGCGGATGATCTCCGGCTCGACCGGGCGCGTGAAATCCAGGCGCTTGCGCACTGAGCGTGTGGTCGTCAGCAATTGATCGGGTGTCAGATCGAGCGTCGTCATGGGCATCCTCCTCCGTGCGGATTGTGGATCGCGTGCGTTCGCACAATAGCATGTATAGCATGGGCGGGTGCTGGTGACAACGGCCTCAGCCCCGGATGGAGGTCAGCAGCGCCATGCCAGCGCAATAGACGAGAAACGCCGCCAGCAGGATAGCGCCGATGAGGGGTAGGTTGAGCGGAGCACCGCCAGCCAGCGCACGGCCCACCAGCGCCGTGGCAACCGTCACGAAGATCGTGACGACGCTAGCGAGAAGCAAGAGACATCCGGCGATTCGGCGCATCATGGCTGCCCACTTCTTGTTGATGCCGGCCTCTGGGCGGAAGCGCAGCGCTGATCATGTCTCGTCTATGGCGATGAGCGAGACGGGACGCCAGCCGGCGGCGAATAATGCATCCCAACTTTCAGCGGTCATGATAAATCCGTTTCCATTCTATGCCCTCGCCCGCCCATGTGCCTAGCCCACGGTGCTTGCTCTGGAATATCTCGTGTTCCTGGTCTCATCCGGTTGTATACTGCCCAGCAGAGAAACCACTACGAGAAGGGAGCGTGCACGCAATGGACGAAGTTATGGCACATGGCGGGTTGCTTGTCGCCGAGATGCTCCAACGGGAAGGCGTCGAAACGGTCTTTACGCTCAGCGGCGGCCACATTGCCGCCATCTATGACGGTTGCGTGCGACGCGGCATCCGCGTTGTAGATACGCGCCATGAGCAGGTGGCCGTCCACGCTGCCGAGGGGTGGGCGAAGGTCACGGGCAGACCGGGCGTCGCGCTTCTGACGGCAGGACCCGGTGTGACCGACGGCATTACGGGCATCGCCAACGCCTACCTTGGCGGCAGTCCCATCGTTGTCTTTGGCGGCGCGGCGCCTGTTGAGCACTGGGATCGCGGCGCCCTGCAAGAGATGCCGATGGTCGAGATGCTGCGCCCCATCACCAAGTGGGCGCGCACCGTGGTGCAGACGCGCCGTGTCGCCGATTACACCGCGATGGCTTTCCGCGAAGCCACAGCGGGACGGCCCGGCCCGGTCTTTCTCGAATGCCCAATGGATGTGCTCAATGCGATCATTCCGACCGCCGACGCAATTCTCCCCGGCGCTGGCTATCGCGTCGCGGCCAAGCCCCAGGGCGACCCCGCACGGATCGCGGAAGCCGTGGCGCTGCTGGAGCGCGCCGAGCGCCCCGTGATATTTGCCGGCACGACGGTCTGGTGGGATACAGCCGCCGAGTCGCTGCGTACCCTAGCCGAGCGGCAGCAAGCGCCAGTATTCCTCAACGGCATGGGTCGGGGCAGTCTGCCGCCTGACCACCCGCTCTTCTTTTCGCTGGCCCGCCGCGCCGCACTGGGTGGCGCCGATCTCATTCTGCTTGTCGGCACCAAGCTCGACTTCCGACTCAACTACGGCCAGCCGCCACTGATCCCCGCTGAGACGAAGATCGTGTGGATTGATACGCTCGCGCGGGAGATTGGTGTCAATCGCGGCGCGGAGGTCGGCATCGCTGGTGATGTCGCCGCCATTCTAACGCAGCTTTCCAATGCGCTGCGCTCCGCCGTCAATCACGATTCGTGGCTAGCGACCGTTCGTGAGAGCGAGAAGACGGCGCGCGACGTGGAAGAAGCGCTGATGCGCTCGGACCAGACGCCAATTCACCCATTGCGCCTCTGCCGCGAGCTGCGCGATGTGCTGGACCGCGACGCCTATGTCATCGGCGACGGCGGCGACATCGTAAGCTACGGTGCGCGCGTGCTGAACGCATGGGAGCCGGGGCACTGGCTGGACGCCGGCCCGATGGGCACGCTAGGCGCCGGCACCGGCTACGCCATTGCCACCAAGCTCGCGCGGCCCGATAAGCAAGTCGCGGTGCTTTTCGGGGATGGCGCATTCGGCCTCAACGGTATGGAGTTCGAGACGATGGTGCGTCACAACCTCCCGGTGGTAGGGGTCGTCGGCAATGACGGGCAGTGGGCACAGATCAAGCATCCGCAGAAGGCGATGCTGGGCCACAGCACGGCAGCCGACCTGACGTCCGGCATCCGCTACGACCGCATGGTGGAGGCGCTGGGAGGTTACGGCGAGCTGGTGGAGCGACCCGAGGATCTGCGCCCCGCGCTGGAGCGCGCCTTCGCGTCGGGCCGGCCCGCCTGCGTCAATGTGCTGACCGATCCCACTGTGGTGTATAGCCGGTCTACGCAGGCGGCGGTATAGCTGGCGGGGTGATGTGGCGGCGTATGCTACAATTGCCCTGGAAGTCTGGAATCTGGCGAATGCGCCCTGGAAGAGAGAGCGAGCATGACCGCAGCGCGGCGCATCGTCGTCGCTACGACCAACCCGCATAAAATCGAGGAGTTTCGCGAGATTCTGGCCGATCTGCCAATTGAGCTGGTCAGCCCGAACACGCTGAATCTGCGAGTGGAGGTCGCGGAGACTGGCGCGACCTTTGCCGAGAACGCCGTGCTGAAGGCTATCGCGTATGCCGAGGCCGCCGGTCTGCTCGCGCTCGCCGACGATTCGGGCCTGGAGATAGATGCGCTGGGTGGTGAGCCGGGCGTCTATTCCGCGCGCTGGGCCGGGGAAGGCGTGTCGTATCCTGAGCGCTTTCGCATCCTGGAGCAGCGGCTGGCCGGCGTGCCCGACGAGCGGCGCACGGCACGCTACCGCTGCGCCGTCGCGCTCGCGGAGCCGGCTCCGCGTGGTCTCTTCGCCGTGACCGAAGGCACCGTCGAGGGACGCATCTCGCGTGAGGCGCGCGGCACGGGCGGCTTCGGCTACGATCCAATCTTCTACGTTCCCGAGGAGCGGCGCACGTTTGGCGAGATGAGCGCGGATGAGAAGCATCGCATCAGCCATCGCGCCCGCGCGGTCGCCGCCGCACGCCCAGCTCTTGCCCGGCTGGCCAGCCGGACTCAGAATGCCTTATCGTCGTCATAATCGCCCACCACGCAACATCGTGTAAGAGGCATGTATCGCCGGCGCGCCAGCGATGCTCGCCGCCAGAAGAGGAATCGGAGCGAAGCGTGGGCACCCAGCCTGTGCGCGTGGCTATTGACCTGGAGACCACGGGCCTACTCCCGGAGCAGGACGCCGTGATCGAAGTCGGCGCACTCAAGTTTGCCGGCGACGACATACTCGACACGTTTGAGAGCTTCGTCGCGCTGCCGCCCGGCGTGTCCCTGCCCTATCGCGTCCGCCGGCTCACTGGTATCAATCCAGCGCAGCTTCGCGGCGCGCCCGCGTTCTTCGATCTCGTGCCACGCCTGCGCACCTTCCTGGGCGATCTGCCACTGGTGGGCCATAGTGTGCCGTTCGACGCGGCGTTCCTGCGGCGCGCGGGCCTTGCCCGCCACAATCCCCTGGTGGACACGTACGAGCTGGCCTCGACGCTGCTGCCCGATCTGCCCAGCTATACGCTCGCCTCCGTCGGCTCGGCCCTTGACGTGAGCAATCCGACGCATCACCGCGCTCTTGCTGATGCGCAGCTCGCCCGCGATGTCTTTCTCGCGCTGCTTGCCCGGCTCGATACGCTCGATACAACAACGCTCGAAGCGCTGGATCGGCTGGCTGCTCCGCCGGATTGGACACCCGGCTACTTTGTGCGCAGCACGCTGCGCGCCCGCCAGAAGCCGGCACGCGCGGCATCCGCTGGATTCGGCGGCCTTGGCGGCGGCACGTTGGGCGATCAGCTAGCAGCCAAGCTTGGCATTGACCCCGCCGCGCTCAGTCTGGCCATCGCTGGACCAGCGCGCACGGCCACGCCTCTTCGAGGGGACCACAGCGATGCTGGCGTTACGCAGTCCGCGCCGAGTGGTAGCGATCTGGCTCGCATCCACCCATCGCTGGCGCAGGCGCTTGACGAATGCCTGACGAGGGGTGGCGCGCTGGCCGTCGAAATCGCGCCGGAAGACGCCGATGTCGAGGCATGCCTGGCGTCTGTGCTGCGCTGGGTGAGCGCACAGGACGAACGGGTACTTATCAGCGTCGCCGATGGGGAGAGCGTCGCCCGTATGGAGCGCGATGTCTTGCCGCGCGTTCGCCTCCGTGCCGGACCCGCCGCCCAAGGGATCTCCGTGGCGCCGTGGAGTGGACAGAAATCGTATCTCTGTCTGCACCGGTGGTACGGCGCTGCCCGCCTCTCGCGCAATGGCTATCTTTCGCGTGACCTCGCGCGCGGCCTTGCCCGGCTCACCGTTTGGGCCGCCCAGACAAGCACCGGCGCGCGCGGTGAGATCGCGCTGACGGGGCAGGAGTCAGCAGCCTGGGATCTTGTGCGTGCTGGAGCAGAGTTCACGGACTCCAATGACACCTGCACCTATCGCCGCGACGGCTATTGCTACGTTGCCCGCGCAGAGGAGGCCGCGCGCACGGCGCGCGTTGTGCTGACCACGCATGCCGCGCTCGCCGCCCGGCTTACGGGCGCCGATACATTGCTGCCCGACATCGCGCGCGTCCTCGTGCTTGACGCCCACCTGCTCGAAGAGGAGATGCGGCGTGCCGCGGGATTCACGATCGAGCGGCAGGAGCTGCTGGCGACGCTGGCAACGCTGGCTGAGACTGAGCTCGACGGCGCTCGCGTGGGCCTTCTGCATCTCGCTGCCCAGGCCGATACGCGCGGCAAGCCGGCAAGCGGGCGTGAACAGACGTGGTTCGCTCATGTGGAGCGGGCGCGCCGGGCCACCGAAACACTTTTCCAGGAGCTGCGCGGCCTGCTGGCGGAATCCCAGCGCGACTCAGGCAGGACGCCGACCAACAATGACCAGCCGGAGCAACGCACCCTCCGGCTGGATGCCCACACGCGACGGCTCGCTCGCTGGTCAATAGTCGTCCGCGCCTGGGAGGATCTGGCGGCGCGGCTTGAGGCCGTCATTCGCTTCGCACGCGAGGCGGCGCGGGGAAGTGTCTCGGCGCACGGCAACGGCCCCATTTCGAGCGACGGTGTCGCGACTGATCTGCTCGGCATCTGTCGCCGGCTGGAGCTGGTCCGCACTCATGGCGGCACGTTATTCGGAGCGAGCGGCGACGACAATCGTGTGGCCTGGCTGCGAGTTCCGTACGCCGCCTCAGGCCCCAACACGGCGCCCACGCCGTGGCGGCAGGGCGGTCCGGGCCGGCGCCCGACCCCTGATCAAAGCGGGTCACATGCGCAACCGCGCGCCGAAAAGCCGGATGCGCCAGGCGCGGAGCGCGCCGAAGCACGTGCGCCGGACGCGGAGGTGGTGGCTCTCGCTGGCGATGAGAATGGCGGCGACTCCGGCGAAACGCCGGTCGTCCACAGCGCGCCTGTCCAGGTCGGCGCGCTGCTGGCGCCGCTCGTCGCGCCTGAGCGGTCGCTGCTACTGAGCAGCCCCGCGCTGGCCGTCGCGGGCGACTTCACCTATGTGCGCGGCAGTCTTGGCCTGCCCGACAGCCTGCGCACGCTGAGCTTTGCCAACGACCGCTCCAATCAGACGCTGCTCTGCATGCCCACGGACGTGCCAGAGCCGAATGCCGCGCAGTACCAGCGCCACCTGGACGATGCGCTGGCGCGCTTTGCCGTGGCCCTTGGAGGCCGACTTGTCGCCATCTTCCCCTCACACGCCGCGCTCCGTGCCGGCGCGCAGGGCATCCGGCGCAAGCTGGAGCGCCAGGATATCCTTGTACTCGCCCAAGGCCAGGACGGTTCCGCTCGTCAGCTCTGGCAGACGTTCCGCAATGAGCCGCGTGTCGTGCTGCTGGGCGCCGGGGCGTTCTGGGAGGGCGCCAGCCAGTCCGATCAGCCGCCCGCCTGTGTCGTCGTCACGCGTGTGCCGTTCCCCGCGATGAGCGATCCGCTGCTGGCCGCTCGCGCCGATACATGGTCTGACCAGCAAAATCAATTTGTCGTGCCCCATGCCGCGCTCAGGCTGCGCCAGGCGCTTGGGGGACTCGCATGGAGCCACCGCCAGCGCAACGCCGTCGTGCTCTTTGACCGCCGGCTGCAAACGCGAGTGTATGGCCCCACGATCCTCGGCACATTGCCGCCTTGCACAGCGTACCAGGAGCCGGTCGAGCGCATTGCCGAGCGCATGGTCGAATGGATAGATGAGGGCTGAGGAAGTGGGCAACCGCAACCGTGCCTGTTCAGTACGTTCCCGGTGGCCTCTCTTGGAAGAAGCTGCGCGCGATTGTCGAACGGGTATTTGACGGGTGACCAGGTACGGTGTATGTCTACGAGAAGTTTATTTCTGCGCAATCCGTAGCAGCCACGACGGAGGTGCGAACATGAGCGAGACTGGACCCGATGCAGCGCCCACCACATCCGGTGGGGACCAGTCCACGGCAGCGCCCACGATGCGCGCGATCACCATCTCACGCGAGTATGGCAGCGGGGGTGGCGAGATCGCGGCGCGACTGGCGAAACGCCTCTCATGGAAGCTGATAGACCACGAGATTGTCGCGCAGGTCGCGGCTGAGCTGGGCATCAGTCATGAGGAGGCGGCGCAACGTGACGAGCGCGCGGAGGGAATCATCATGCGCATTCTTATGGCGATGGCTGCCTCCGAACCATCTGTCTTCGTTCCCGTTGACCCGCTGCGACCACTGGATACTGACGCGTACCGCGATGCGCTCTACCGTGTCGTAACCGTCTCCGTCGCATCTGGGAACGCCGTCATTGTAGGGCGAGGCTCCCAGGTCATTCTCAAGGACAGCCGCGATGTGCTGCACGCCCGCTTTGTCGCGCCGCTCGACAAGCGCATCGTCTATGTCGCACAGCGCGAAGGGCTGGACATTCCAGCGGCGCAGCGGCGCATCCAGGAGAAAGACCACAGCCGCCAGCAATTCGTGCAGTCGCTCTATTCCGCCCGCCCAGACGACGCGCGCCTGTACGACCTCGTCCTCAATACCGGCATTCTGAGCCTGGACGACTGCGTGGAGCTGGTCTGCCAGGCGCTGGATCGCAAAGCCGAGCGGCTGGGCCTGCCGGATGACGCGCTGGGGCCGGGCGCCGGAATCGCTCGATATGCCGGTAAGCCCGAGGACTTGCCGGCGCTACAGCCGCCCACGCATGCGTGAGGCGACTACCTGCCCTGGGCTTTTCGGATCTCGTAGCTGTCGAACGTCAGCCGGTCCGACTGGATCTTGCCGTCGCGCATGCTCAGGAGCTTGGCGCAGGTGAGGACGCCGAACCGGCCGGTGATCAGCTCATACATGATGAGCGCCTGGGTGTCGTCGCCAAACACGGCGACCACGCGTGCACCGTTGACGCCGAGCGCCTGTGTGAGGCCGTTCAGGCTCTCCAGATATGCTTTCTTCCCGTTGACGTGGCCTAGCGGACCATCAAAGACCACATCTTCTGTGAGGTAGCTGCCGGCCGTGTCCAGGTCGTGGCTGGTCCAGGCTTCCGTGAATGCGCGGGCAACGGCGACGGACGTAGCATGCTCGGTCATGAAAGTCTCCTTTGAGCGGGGCTTATGGGGTATTGGTCAGCGGTTGGAATCAGTATAGAACAAGAAAGTGACAGCCCTATGGCAACAGCGAAACGAGGAGCCCTCCTGAGCGAGCATCGCAGTGGCTATCAACGATGCGGCTTAGGGGGGCTCGCCTATTTGCTTTGCCGGACATCCCGCCTGTTTCAACTCGGTCCATCGCGGGATGTTCCTCGCAGGGTGACGTACTAATCCAGCAGCTCGTAGCCGGGGAGAGTCAGGAAGTCTACAAACTGGTCATCGGTGGTGATGCGGTCGAAGAGCTGGCTGGCGGGACCAAAGGCGCGCGCGGCGTAGGTCTCCGGGCCGAGGCTCGCTTGTATCTTCCCCAGCTCTTCCTGCGCGAGCTGGCGGTAGAGGTCAACCGTCACCTTGCGACCATCCGTGAGCACACCTTTGGAATGGCGGATCCACTGCCAGACCTGCGCCCGCGAGATTTCCGCGGTGGCAGCGTCTTCCATCAGGTTGTAGAGCGGCACGCAGCCATTGCCGCGCAACCAGGATTCCAGATACTGGATGCCGACGCTGATATTGGTGCGCAGCCCCTGCTCCGTGATCGGCCCTTCCGGCACGGTGAGCAGATCGCTCGCGACGACATGCACATCTTCGCGCTTGCGGTCAATCTGGTTCGGCCCCTTCATCACGGCGTCGAAGGCTTCCACTGCCGTGGCGACAAGGCCCGGATGCGCCACCCAGGTGCCATCGTGACCATCGTTGGCCTCGCGCACCTTGTCGGCGCGCACCTTCGCCATCGCCTCTTCGTTGGCGACGGGATCGCTCTTGATGGGAATCTGCGCGGCCATGCCGCCCATCGCGTGGGCGTTGCGGCGGTGGCAGGTCTGAATGCAGAGCTGCGTGTAGGCGCGCATGAAGTCCGCCGTCATGGTGACCAGCGCACGGTCCGGAAGGATGAAGCTGGGATCATTGCGGCGCTTCTTGATGGCGCTGAAGATGTAGTCCCAACGCCCGCAGTTGAGGCCAGCCGAATGCTCGCGCAGCTCGTAGAGGATCTCGTCCATCTCGAAGGCTGCCAGCAATGTTTCGATGAGCACGGTGGCGCGGATGGTGCCGCGCGGAATGCCCAGCTCGTCCTGCGCCAGATTGAAGACATCGTTCCAGAGGCGCGCCTCAAGGTGGCTCTCTATCTTCGGCAGATAGAAGTACGGGCCGGTGCCGCGGCTCAGCTGCTCGCGGGCGTTGTGGAAGAAGAAGAGGCCGAAGTCAAAGAGGCTGCCGGAGACGGGCTGACCGTCTACGAGCATGTGCTTCTCAGGCAGGTGCCAGCCGCGCGGGCGCACCATGAGCGTTGCCGTTTGCTCGTTCAGCCGGTATTCCTTGCCCTCCGGGCTGGTAAAAGCGATGGTGCGACGGACGGCGTCACAGAGGTTGTACTGCCCCTCGATGTTGTTGGCCCAGGTCGGTGAGTTGGCGTCCTCGAAGTCCGCCATGAAGACCTTAGCGCCGGAGTTGAGGGCATTGATAATCATCTTGCGCTCGACCGGGCCGGTAATCTCGACGCGCCGGTCGCGCAGATCAGCGGGAATCGCGGCGACAGTCCAGTCAGCGGCGCGAATGCCTGCCGTATCAGGCAGGAAGTCCGGCTTCTTGCCGGCGTCCAGCTCGCGCTGGCGCTCGACACGGCGGCGCAGGAGATCGGCGCGCGTGTCGCGGAATGCGCGCTCCAGCTTCGCGACGAAGCCGATTGCTTCGGGCGTCAGAATCCGCGCGTACTCAGGGGAAGTGCCTCCGGTAATTTTGACACCTTCAGGAAGCGTGGAAACAGACGGAGATGACATCGTAGCTAACCTCCTTCAGCTCGGAATCAGCCCACTTTTGGGGCAAGCGTATCACCACGCGCGTGCCTTTTGCAATGCGCGACATATTTTCGCATCGCGGAAAGGTGTTTGGGTGTGACGCGATGCGCGGGTAGATCCTGACAGCATGAAGGGGCGTCCGGGTGGACGCCCCTCGCACGAGGATCGTGAGATAGTCCTTGTGCCGATCAGTGGAACTGCTCTTCCTCGGTCGAGCCGGTCAGCGCGGTGGTCGAGGACTGGCCGCCGGAGATGACCTGGGCCACCTCGTCGAAGTAGCCGGTGCCGACCTCGCGCTGGTGCTTAGTAGCAGTGTAGCCGGTCGCTTCGAGAGCGAACTCGCGCTCTTGCAGCTCGGAGTAGGCCGCCATGCCACGATTGCGGTAGCCGTTCGCCAGCTCGAACATGCTGAGGTTGAGGGCGTGGAAACCGGCGAGCGTAACAAACTGGAACTTGTAGCCCATATCGCCCAACTGTTGCTGGAACGTGGCGATAGTGCCGGCGTCGAGCTTCTTGCGCCAATTGAAGGATGGCGAGCAGTTGTAAGCGAGGAGCTTGCCGGGGAAACGCTCGTGGATCGCTTCGGCGAAGCGCCGCGCCTCTTCGATGCTCGGCTCGGAGGTTTCGCACCAGATGAGGTCGGCATACGGGGCGTAGGCAAGGCCACGTGAGATGGCCGTCTCGATGCCACTCTTGATTCGGAAGAAGCCCTCGCTGGTGCGCTCGCCGGTGAGGAAAGCATGATCGTAGGGATCAATGTCGCTGGTAATCAGCTTGGCGCCGTTGGCGTCTGTGCGGGCGACGAGGATGGTTGGCACGTCCATGACATCGGCGGCGAGCCGCGCGGCGGTGAGGTTCTTCACGGCGCTCTGCGTGGGGATGAGCACCTTGCCGCCCATGTGGCCGCATTTCTTCTCCGAGGCGAGCTGATCCTCAAAATGGACACCCGCCGCGCCGGCTTCGATCATGGCCTTCATGATCTCGAAGCAGTTGAGCGGGCCGCCAAAACCGGCCTCCGCGTCGGCGACGATGGGAGCGTACCAATAGGTGTCGTCCTGGCCTTCAGAGTGATAGATCTGGTCGGCCCGCTGAAGCGCCGAGTTGATGCGCTTGACAACCTGGGGAACGCTGTTGCTCGGGTAGAGGCTTTGATCCGGGTACATGTGTCCGGCCAGGTTCGCATCAGCCGCAACCTGCCAGCCGGAGAGATAGATCGCTTTGAGGCCAGCCTTTACTTGCTGTACCGCCTGATTGCCCGTCAGGGCGCCCAGGGCCGGGACGAAACGCTCGGTGTGCAGAAGATGCCAGAGCCGCTCGGCGCCCAATCGCGCCAGCGTATACTCGATGTGGACGCTGCCACGCAACCGCTCGACATCGGCCCAGGTGTAATTGCGCTTGATGCCCTTCCAGCGCGGGTCCGTCTCCCAGTGGGATGGCTCTACGGAAATATGGTGATCACTTAACAGCGTGCTCATCAGTATCCTCTTTTCGTTCGACATCCGCCGCATCGCGTTTGCCGTGCCACGTTGCACAGTAGCCCTTTCGGCGCTGCCCTACCTGACAGGATACCCAGATTTATGTATAATCTGCAATATCTGTTTCTCATGCTAACGATAAGGTATCGTTTATGGACATCAACCTCCACCAACTACGCATTTTTCAAGCCGTGGCCCAGCACGGCGGCTATTCACGCGCCGCCACCGCGCTCTTTCTGAGCCAGCCGGGAGTCTCGCTGCAAGTGAAGGCGCTGGAAAAGAGCATCGGGCTGCCGCTCTTTGAGAAGGTGGGCCGGACGCTGCATCTGACCGAGGCAGGCCGCGAGCTGCTCACCTATAGCGAGCGCATCTTCATGCTGCTGGACGAGACGCGATTAGTGATGGAGGAGCTGGGGGGTGGACGGCGTGGTACGGTGAAGGTAGCGGCAAGCACGACGGCGGGCATTTATGTGGTGCCACCCGCGCTGGGGGCGTTCCACCGGCAGTCGCCGGAGGTGAAGCTGACACTGGACGTGTTGAACCGCTTTACGGTGCAGAAACGACTGCTCGACAATGAGGTGGACCTGGCGGTGATGGGGCTCATCGAAGACACGCACGATCTCGAGGTGGCGGAGTTTGTGCCGAACGAGCTGGTGGTGATAGGGTCGCCGCGTCACGCTCTGGCTGTACGTAAAAAGGTGTCTATTCACGAGCTGACGGAAGAGGTCTTCCTGTTGCGCGAGGTCGGCTCCGGCACACGCATTGACACAGAGCGGCTGCTGGCGAACCGGGGGCTGCATGTGCATGTGGGTATGGAGCTGCGCAGCAGCGGAGCTATCAAGCAAGCCGTGGCGGCGGACCTGGGCATCGCCGTCATGCCACTGGCGGCGCTGGAGCTGGAGCTGGCGACAGAGCGCTTGGTTGTGCTGGACGTGGACGGCTTCCCGGTTCACCGGCACTGGTCGCTGGCCCGGCGCGCGGGCAGCCATCCCTCGGCGGCGGCGGGCGCTCTCTGGGATTTCCTCATTGCTTACCGCGATAACATCGCCGGTACGTACCTGCGGGTGCGAGCGGCGGCAAAGTCGTAGCATAAAGGCTATGGCGTGCTGGGGTTTAAGGCGGCAGTGGGTACATAAGCAAGACGCTTGCATTGACCGACGAGCACTATCAAATGATTGAGGGGCCGCTTATCAAGGCCATGAAAAAAACCGTGCGCGCTCTCCGTACAGACCAGCCATTCCGATCCAGCCGGCGAGTCAAGCGCGCAGAATCATCCCACTGCCTGTACAATGACTTGGGTTGGTGATGGGCGCGCTACGCTCGAGCTCGGTCAAGATGTCATACCAGGCGATACGCACAGTATCTAGTGGCGTACCGGTGGGCATGACATCCTCGACCACCCTGAGAAAGCGCTGCATGCGCAGCCATCTTGCTTCACATCATTGCCTCCCACCGTGCCAGCATTCGCGCCGCCGCCCACGCCGTGACGTGGGGCAGGCCCTCCTCCCAGCCCAGCGCATCGGCAAAACGCAGGCCCTCGTAGGCGTGCTTGAGTGGGGAAAGACAGAGCGCCAGGGTTAGCGCCCGCTCGCGAGCGGCGCGCGTGCTCCAGGGCAGCGCGTCCAGATACGCCGCGCGCAGAGCGGCTTCACCAGCATCGCCGGCGCGCTCCTGCGCGTCATCCAGCAGGCGGTCGAGCGAGAAGAACGGGACGCTAAGATTGGCCTCCTCCCAGTCGTAGAGCAGGACGGAGCCGTTGGGCTGAACGGCGGCGTTGTCGGGCTGGAGGTCCACGTGATCGAGCGAGAGCGGCCAGCCGCCAGCCTCCAGGTCGGCGGCCCAGCGCGCGATGTGCGGGCGGTAATTTTCGAGAAGGACATCAACATTGTCCGGCAAGGCGAATTGCTCCGCCAGGTCGCGCCCCTCGCCGCGCCAGAAGGCGAGCTGGCGTGCGCGTACGTCGGCAAGCACGGCTTCGAACAGCGCGGGTACATCGCGTGGGTAGACACACGGAATGCCCGCCGTCTCGCTCGCGGAGAGCGTCGCGATGGTTGCCTGGATGCCTGCCAGAGTCCGCGCGACATCCAGCAGCGGAGCCAGGCCAGGCAGCGCATCAACCGAGACGCCACCAAACGAGGCAAAGAGCATCCAGGCGCCTGAACCTGTAGGGGTCCAGGCCAATAGATCGGGGACGGCGCCGGGACAGTGGCGGGTGAGTAGCGTATACACATTCGGCGCGTGCGCGAAAAGGGGCAGCAGGCTCGCCTTGAAGACGACGCTCTCCGGCGGCAGCGCGCGCCGCTCGGCCACCGCTAGCCACGTCACCGCGAAGCGCGCCGTCACGCCCCATTCTTTCGATTGGTAGACATGCTCCGGCCCAGCAATCGTAGGATTGCCGGGCAGCGCTGAGGCGATCCACGCGCGGATCTCCTCGGCGTTCAGCAGGTCATCGGGCCAGATGCCTTCGTCGTCCGCATTGGCTCGTGTGTCCGTCATAGTCAACCCTCCTCACGCATGCGACAGTAGCTGTCATAGCGTGCGGCGTCGAGCGCGTTCGCGTCTACGGCGGCGCGGACGGCGCACTCCGCTTCGTGGATGTGGGTGCAGTCGGAGAGGTGACACGCGCCGAGATACGGGCGGAACTCGCGGAAGCACCCATCCAGCTCGCGCAGTGTCTCGCGTGTCAGGCCGAGCGCGCGGATGCCGGCGGTGTCGGCAATGTAGCCGCCGCCGAGTCCACTCAGGCGCACGAGGCGGGTGCCCGTGGTGGTGTGGCGCCCCTTGCCAGTGGACGCACTGATGGCGCCAACACGCTGACCCAGCCCCGGCTCGACGGCGTTGAGCAGGCTCGACTTACCCACGCCGGACTTGCCGAGCAGCGCGGAGGTATGCCCAGCGAGCGTTTGCCGCAGTGTGGGAATGCCGGCGCCGGTCGCGATGCTCGTGTAGACGATAGGATAGCCCAGGGCGGCGTAGAGCGCCAGACGCTCCTCCAGGTCGGGCGCGACGCCCAGGTCCACCTTGGTCACGCAGATGATGGCGGCGGTATGCTGGAACTCCGCCACGGCCAGGAAACGATCCAGCAGGCCGAGATGCGGTTCCGGCTCGCGGGTGGCGAAGACGAAGAGCATCTGATCGAGGCCGGCGATGGTGGTCAGCTCACCCACCTTTGGATCGGGGTCTTTGCGGGTGAACGCGCCGCCGGCCCGCGCGACGATCTCTTCGATGACGCCTGCGCCGCCGCCGGTGGGCAGAATGCGCACGCGGTCGCCTATCGCGACAGGGTCGTGCGGTTTGACTTTTACGTCGCGGACACTCTTGCGGGCGCTGCGGCTTTCGGCATACACCAGCTCTTTGCGGAGGCGCCCGCGAATAGTGCAGGTGAAGTCGCCGGCATCCGTCTCGACACGGTATACGCCGCGACTGCCATCGGTGATGAGGCCCTCCAGGAACGAGGGCACGCTCGTGGGTTCGGTATGCGAGATCTGTGAATCGGCGCTGTATCGGAAATTGCTCAAGCGGTGTTGACTCCTTGGCGAAATGGGAGCCTCACCTCCGGCCCTTCTCCGCGCGCGGAGAGGGAAACGACGAGGCTCAACGCGGAGCAGACGGAGGCTCACGGAGGTTCACGGAATTGGGGTGTCATGATTCGCTCGGAAGCGAAATACTCACCCCAACCGGCGAACGACGGGTAAAGAAAAACGTCCGGCGAGCCAGTGCCCGCCAGACGCGCAAGTCGGGAATACAGCGCCAGGAAACCGCTACACGAGCGGCGACATAGCTCTCCTAATGATGAGGAGGGATTGACGGTGGCGCTGGCCACGAAGCACGCGAGCGGGCATGCTCATAACGTCACCCTCCTTCTCTCGGCGTCCGCACAGGGCGCGGACGATGCGCCGCTCATAGTAATGAACGTGAATCTTGGATAAGGAAAGCGCCTTCGACAGGGATATGATGCGGTTTACCAAAGACCCATCTCACCCTGTTTGGAGGCGTTGTGCATGAGTATACTCGACCTGTACTGCTCGGTGGACACGTTCTGGCAAGCGTTCGAACCGCTGTGGGAGCGTGAAGTGCTGGCCGCAGGTCGCCGCCAGCGCAAGCGGGCGACGCAGCTGAGTCCGAGCGAGATCATGACCATTCTGATCCTCTTCCAGCAATCGGGCTACCGCACATTCAAAGGCTTCTACACGCACTACGTCCAGACCCAGCTGCGCGCCGAGTTCCCCCAGTTGGTGAGCTACTCCCGCTTCGTCGCCTTGATCCCGCGTGTCCTGCTGCCGCTCGCCGTCTACCTGCAGACGCAGCTGGGTAGTTGCACGGGGATCAGCTTCGTGGACTCCACCGCGCTCGCCGTCTGTCACAATGCCCGGATCGCCCAACATCGCGTCTTTGCTGTCGATGCGCGTCGTGGCAAGACCTCCGTGGGCTGGTTCTATGGGTTCAAGCTCCACCTCGTCGTCAACGATCGTGGCGAACTGCTGGCGTTCTGCCTGACGCCGGGCAACACCGATGACCGTCGCCCCGTCCCGCGCCTCGTGCGTCGCCTCTTTGGCAAGCTCTTTGGCGATCGTGGCTCCATCTCCCAGGCGCTGGCTGAGCAACTCTTCACCAGGCAAGGCCTCCTGCTGATCACCAAGCTGCGCAAGAATATGCGTGAACGGGTCCTTGCCGCCACCGACAGACTGCTGCTGCGCAAGCGTGCGATCATCGAGAGCGTCAATGACCAACTCAAGAACATCTGCCAGATCGAGCATACCCGCCATCGTAGTCCCTACAATTTCCTCGTCCACCTGCTCGCTGGACTGATCGCCTACTGCCACCAGCCCAAGAAGCCCTCGCTGCATCTCGCTCACGACCTCGACCTCGTGGCGGCGGGTTAGGGCTTATCCAAAACTCGCGTTAGATTAGGTTCCAGTTTCGCTCTCGCCTCATCAGGAAAAAAGTCCCTATAAAGCACAGACTCGAATGACAATGCTACATCGCCATGCGACAATACAGCCAGGCGTCCTCCGTAGCGTCATTTACTCCTAACTACGCTTACAGGCAAGCAAACCTTTAAGGAGAGCGACAATGCCGGCAGCTCCACGTCCGCAACCAATCACTCGGCAAATCTACTTCTATCAGATGTCGGATATCAGCGACCTTTGGCACGGCGAGTCGATGCCAAACTTCAATCCCTCTTTACTCGCTTTGGATCTTGCGAATCTCAACGACAGCGCTCGCTACGTCTCGGTAAACGAAGAGTATGAGTTGTACCTCATCTACGACAGCGATGACTGCTTTCGATTTGGCAAAGCTCGTACAGCAGATATGGCAACGGTTGAGGCCGATGGACTAGTCAGGCCCCTCGTGCTCGAGCATGGTAAAAAGCTGTTCGATCGCATTCACATGGTCTTTTTCCCAAGCGGAGTGGTTGGAGCAGAATTCAACCTCTACGGCCCGAAGATGCCTCAGCTCACAGATTACCTCGTTAGCAGACTGACTTCCTGCAAGCCAGTAGTGTTTGACCGATTAGTTCATGAGGATGTCATGAAGCGATTGGAACATCTAAGTGAAGTCAAGCTGATTGAGATGCGTATTGATCCTGAACGTGCTGAAGTGCTGGCTCCATTTGGCGATGGTTGGATTGAAACATCCAAATGGATGCATCACAAATTCGGCGTTGGCAGTCTTGAGATCTCACTTCGTGCAGGCAACACTGCGCACAAACCTCTACTTAAGGAGGCATTAGATGCAGTTCGGGAGATGTTCTCAGGCCCCAAGATCAAAGAAGCTACAGACAAATTTCGTATCAACGCCGTTCCCGATGGCCAAAACATCACGATGAGTATTGATCTCTTGGATGACAAGCTGATGAATACTGTTGAGATACAAAGGCATGTTTACCGAAATCCAGATCGCTATAAAGAACTTATGTTCGACAGAATCAGAAGGACCTATGCGGCATTAGAGCAGGAAATCATGCAAGCAGCAAAGGTAAAGGTACCTGTATGAGGAACGTAGGGAAAAGGTACAGAAAACACTTCCTAACCTCCGAGCTCGCAGCCGTGACGTTCTTCGTTGCTCTTACAGCTTATCTCATCCACGTCTTCGTTGGACCTGACCATCTTGAGCGAATACTTGATGGTAGTCGTGCAGCTCTTTACGCTGCAGCATCAACAGCCTGCGCCGCTCTCCTCGGGTTTATCATCACAGTAGCCACCATCACTGACGCAGTGATGCAAAGCCCGCAATGGGAAAGATTTAGAAAATCTCCTGCTTATTCTCAGGTCCAAGACATCTATTTCGATACAATTAGATGGCTTGGAATAGGTACGCTTATATATCTTATCATTCTTATTGTTGATACGGATACTCACCCACAACTATGGTGCGAGGTACTTGCCTTTTGGCTCGTTTGTGTCCTTGTGATTCGAATGTGGCGAAGTATTCACGCTCTCGAGACACTGCTAAGAATGAATTCTTGGAAAAAGAGCAGTTAATTTGTACTACGAAGCTTCCTGCGTGACAGTCAAGTAGGCGTTGACGGTGTCGAGGGGG
>DATGEP010000109.1:0-9531 GCA_035310125.1 Ktedonobacterales bacterium | reverse complement strand
GCAGATCGAACTCTCCGACGGGCAACGCGTCGAAACGGAACTACTGGTCGGCGCGGACGGGATTTACTCGAAAGTCCGCGAGCTGGCATTTCCCGATGCACCCAGGCCGATGCCCACCGGGCAGCGCGTCTGGCGCGTGCTCATGGACCGCAATCCCGACCACATCAGTCATGACCATGGAATGTGGTATGGCCCGCTCGTCAAGGCTGGCATCACTCCGCTGTCGCAAACCAACGCGTACATGTTCATCGTCGAGAATTGCGACGAGGTGAATCGCCCTCCGCGCGATGAGTGGCCAGCGATCGTCAAACAACTGCTCGCCGAGTTCTCGGACGTGATCGGTTGGGTACGCGACACGCAAGTGAGCGATCCTGCACGCATTGACTGTCGACCGTTGCACGCGATTCTGGTGCCGTTGCCGTGGTACCACGGACGCGTGGTGCTGATCGGGGATGCGATCCATGCCACGACGCCCCACATGGCCTCGGGCGGCGCGATGGCTATCGAAGATGCCATCGTTCTGGGTGACCTGCTGCAACAGGGGCACCATCTCGAGACGGCGCTGCAGGCATTTGGCGAGCAGCGCTGGGAGCGCTGCAGGCTGGTCAACGAGAACCCGCTCCAGTTAGGTGAGTGGGAAAAACGGCCGGGTGATCCGCGCGCCGATCCGGGTCGCTTGATCGGGGCGAGCCTGGCGTTCCTGGCACAGCCATACCGGACGCTCGCGCCGATCTAGCGGCCCGCAGCCACCTGCGGCGCATCAGAACATCGACATGGGCGGAAGGCCTGTCCGCGCACGACTGTAGACCAGCGCCTGCTGCTCCCAGTTGTTCACGGCGTGATTGGCGATGGCATGGATATCCCGCGATGCTCGATGCACCGGGTTATTCTCGCCCATTCCATGCGCGCCCACCGCGCCCGTCAACCGGTCAACCGCCTGCCCACACAGCTTGACCATGAACGACAGATCGCGACCCAGCTTCGACTGGAACCTGGCCTCGATCGGCGCCCCATCGTGCAGGATGCGATCGATCACCTCGACGTCCGAACGGATCAACGCCTCCGCGGCGTCAACCTCCGCCGCCGACTCCGCCAGTCGTATCTGCCGCCCGACGAGATTCGGCCGATCGCCACGCGCAGCGAGCTCCTCGGCAAACGCGTCGATGGCACCACGCGCGATGCCCAGCGCTTCTGTCGTGACGTTGAAATAGAAAAAGCCGGTCAGCGGCAGGCCATACATCGGATTCCGATTGACCAGGCTGCCAGGCGTCGGCTCGGTCCGAGCAAACGGAGTTTCGAGGGTGTGCTCGCGCGGCACGAACGCGCCCTTCACCCGAATGTCGTTGCTAGCCGAACCCCTCAGCCCCGCGGCGTGCCAGGTATCCAGAATCTCCCAATCGCGACGCGGCAGCAGTGTCCAGATCATCTTCGGTGGGCCCGCCTGCTCCACCAGCGTGCCGAGGATGATCCACTGACACAGGTCACTGCCGCTGGAGAACACCCAGTCACCTGCTACCCAGTAGCCACCCTCCACCGGCCGTCCCCGGCCCGTGCTGAAGCCAAAGGCGGACGCGACCAGCATTTCCGGATCCTCACCCCACACCGCCTGCTGCGCCTCCTCGGGGAACATCCCCAGACACCAGGCGTGACAGGCCACCACCATCTGTACCCAGGCCGACGAACCGCAGGCGTGACCGAGGACAGTGCACAGCTCCAACTGCACGCGGCCGTAGTCGAGCTCCAGCCCACCGAACCTTAGAGGCTGAAAAAGACGGAAAAAGCCGCCATCGCGGAAGTCGGCCGCGGTCTCGGGCGGAAGGTGCCCGAGCGCCTCGGCGGCAGCGGCGCGCTCACGCAGCCTGGGTACGAGCGCATGTGCGCGCTGCACCATGTCGTTGATGGTTGGTGTACTTGTCGCCAGCACGGATCGTCCCCTGTGCGCCTAGGTGCAGGCAGGCTAACGCCTCGTGATCGCGCGTGGGCATTGCAACTGCTTATGCCACCATGCCGCGTGGGTATACGCCATCGTTGGTATAGGCTTGCGCCATACCTGCATAACAACTTGGAATACACTTGCCGGCCGAGCCCTGCCGTAGATTACCGTCCAAGAGGAGGACGCTGGCCCATGGTGCACGTGACCAGACTCGCACACGTCGGCCTGCAGGCCCGCAGCCTGAGTACGCAAGCTGAGTTTTACAACGATCGCTGGGGGCTCGAACGCGTCGACGAGTTCGGCCGCGAGATGTTCTTCAGAGCCGACGGCCCCGATCATCACGTTCTCACCCTCAACGAAGGTGACACCTCAGGCTTGCACCACGTTGCCCTGCAGGTGCCCAGGGTCGACGACATCGACCGCGCCTATGAAGACCTCCTCGCCCGCGGCATCGAGATTGTCACCCCACCCACCGCCGACCTCGAGCCAGGCGTCAAACGCGCCCTACGGCTTCGAGACCCGGACGGCTTTGTCATTGAGCTCGTCGCCGGCGTTGAGTCAGTCAATGATCCGTTCAAGCACGCAGACGTGAAGCCCACGGCCCTCAACCACGTCGTCCTGAACGTGCGCGATCAGAGCGCGAGCGAAGCGTTCTACGGCGAAGCGCTCGGCTTCAAACTCACCGATCGTTTCGTTGGCGGCCTCAGCTTCTGGGCGTGCAATGCCAATCATCATTCACTGGCATTCGGCCAGGCCCGCGATGGCAATTCCGCATTCCATCACGCTGCCTTCGAAATGCGCGATTGGCAGGAGTGGATCAATGCCGTTTTCTACGCGGGCGAACGCGGCATCCCGCGCGCCTGGGGTCCCGGCCGCCATCTCTTCGGCAACAATCTCTTCTCGTATTACAAAGATCCCGAGGGTAACACCGTCGAATACACCGCTGAAGTCGAGCAGATTACCGATCCAGATCGCCAGCCACGCGTCATGGAGCCCTATCCAGACCAGTGGCGCAGCGCGTCGTCGCACTGAGGATTGAGGGACGATGGTTACTGTCACCAAACTCGCGCATGTCGGATTCCGGGCAAAGAACTTGAGCAAACAGGCTGAGTTCTACAACGACCGCTGGGGCCTGGAGCGCGTCGACGCACACGGCGGCGACCTGTTCTTTCGGGCTGATGGGCCTGACCACCACGTCCTCACTCTCCACACCGCCGACGCACCTGGCCTGCACCACTTCGCCTTCGAAGTAGCTTCTGTGGACGATCTGGACCGCGCGGTTGACGAGCTTGGTGCCCTCGGACTCCCGATCGTGACGCCACCAACCGGTGATCTGGAACCTGGCGTCGCCAGAGCGATGCGTTTCTGCGACCCAGAAGGAAACCTCGTCGAGCTGATCGCCGGCGTGGACACCATCCACCAGCCCTACGGCAACCGTGATGTCAAACCGGTCGGCCTGAACCACATCGTGCTCGAAGCGAAGGACCGCGTGGCGCTGGAGTCGTTTTACCGCGACACGCTCGGCTTCCAGCTGACCGACCAGCTGGCGGACTTTATGACGTTCTTCCGCTGCAACGCCAACCACCATTCGCTGGCGTTCATTGGCGCTCGGGACGGCGTGCCGGGCTTCAATCATGCCGCGTTCGAGATCCGCGATTGGCAGGAGTGGATCAGGGCGGTCTTCTACGCCGGGGAAAAGGGCATCCCGCGCGTGTGGGGCCCCGGCCGACACCTGGCTGGCAACAACCTCTTTTCGTACTACAGGGATACCGAAGACAACACTGTCGAATACACCGCTGAAGTCGAGCAGATCACCACGGCCGACTACGTCCCGAAAATGCGCAATCCACCCATCGCCGATCAGTGGCAGACCGTCGGCCACTCCGGCCCGGGGCGGTGATCGTTCGTCGCGTCGTCACCGGTCGTCCAGCGCGGCACGAACCACGCATGGGACAACCGCTCTGATGCGCCAGCGCGCATGGTGTTCATTCTGATTCACGCGAAGTTCGAGCCCGCACTGCAAGCTCAGCTACGCGGCATGGTCCTGGTGCCTTGATCGACGTCCACTGCCACTACTACCCGGAGCGGTACACCGAGCTGATGACACGTCTGGGCGCGCGCAATCAGCCGCGCTTTCGCCATCCCACCACCGACGCCGCGGATCAGCTCGCCGCTCGACTCCAGCTCATGGACGAGGCGGGTGTCCAACTGCAGATTCTCTGCCCAGCTTCCAGCTACCCCTACTTCGAACGCGAATCAGACGCCGTTGAGGCCGCGCGGCTGTGCAATGACAGCTTTGCCGAGCTCACCCATCGCTACCCCGAACGGTTCGCGGCCTACGTCTCGCTGCCGTTACCGCATATCGACGCATCGCTGCGCGAGCTCGAGCGCGGCCTCGATCAACTCGACATGGTCGGCGCCACGGTGGCCCTGTCAGTCCTCGACCGTTCTACCGCCGAAGCTGAGTTCGAACCCCTCTACGCCGAGCTGAACCGTCGAGCAGCCGTGCTCTTCTATCACCCAGCCTTTACTGGTCTGCGTGCACCATTCATCAACGACTACAAACTCGGAACTGCCGCGGGCGCTTCAATCGAAGACAGCGTCCTGGTCCTGCACTTGATCGTGCGCACCATCCCGTTCCGCTTTCCGAACGTCAAGTACGTGATTCCGCACTTCGGTGGCCTCATCCCGATGCAGCTGCAGCGGCTGGACAACCAGCTCCCGTCGCAGCACCCGCACTTGCCCGAAAAGCCCAGCGAGACCGCGCGGCGGCTGTACTACGACACCGTCGGCCATGGCTCACAGGCGGCATTGCATTGCGCCTGGCAAGCCCTCGGGCCACAGCACCTGGTCACTGGCAGCGACTACCCCTATCTCATGGACTACGAGTCGTATACCGAAACCTTCGCCTACATCACCCGGTCCGATCTCCCCGCCGACGACATCGACCAGATCATGCACTACTCCGCCGCCAGACTCTTCGCGCGGAGTGCACTCACCCGATGAAGCTCGTGCTGTTCGAGACAGCCGGTGCAGCCGCACAGTACGGTGTGCTCACCAGCCAGGGCGTTGCCCCGTTCGATGACCTGCTCGATGGCGACACGCCTCAAGCCCGTCTGCAGCACTTGATCGACGCGTTCGACTCGCTCCGCCCACGTCTGGCTGACCTGGCGGCCACCACCACTCCCGTCCCACTCGGCGGTGTGCGTCTGCTGCCGCCCGTCCCATGGCCTGGCAAGATTCTGATCACCACCGCCAGCTATACGGGCGACCCATCACAGCCACTGCTGGCAACCCTGAAAAGCCCCGAATCCGTCATCGGCCCAGACGACACCATCCGCCTGCCCGATGTGGACTCCAGTTGGCAGTTCTTGCCGCAGGCCATGGTCGGCCTGGTCATCCGCGGGCCGGCCAAAAACGTCTCCGGAAACAAGTGGCACACCGCCGTCTTCGGCTACACCTGCGTCGTCGACGTCATGGCCCGCGGCGATCAGCAATTCGGCCGCGATTTCTGGCTTGCCAAGTCTGACACCCTCGGGCCACTCGGTCCCTGCATCGTCACAACAGACGAGCTTGCCGACCCAACCAGCCTCCGGGTCCGCTCGCGGCACAACGGCAGCCCCGCGCAGGATTTTCTCATCGCCCAGGCCAGCCACTCGATCCCCGACCAGCTCCAGTTCACCACCACCGTCATGACCCTCCACAGCGGCGACATCCTCGCCTGCGGCACCAGCCAAGTCGGCCTCCGCCCGTTGACCGACGGCGACAATGTGGAGGTCGAGATCGAGCCAATCGGCCGTCTCTCGGTCAAGGTCGCGGCGCCCGTGAGGTCGACTGCATGAAGTTCGCGCTCTTCTCGGAGCTCGGCAGTGACGCCATGCTGCCGGCCATCCTGACCGACGCAGGCGTCATTGACATCAGCTCCGTCGTGCCCACCACAAGCACGCCGCAGCGCACGATGGCAACCCTGATCGATCACTTCGACTCCCTCCGCCCGCGCCTGGAACAGCTCGCAATCGATGCGCCTGCCCGTCCGCTGGAGCAGGTGCGTCTGCGCCCGCCGCTGCCACGTCCGGGCAAGGTCCTGTGCTGCATCGCCAACTACTGGGAGCACGCCCAGCGCCAGGCCCGCCCGCTCAACATGTTCCTCAAAAACCCCGACGCCGCCGTGGGCCCCGGCGACACCATCCGCTTGCCCAGCTTCACCGTGCCGTGGATGTTCATGCACGAGGCCGAGTTGGGCATCGTCCTCAAAGGCCCAGCGCGCAACATCGCACAAACTGACTGGCGCACCGCGGTTTTCGGCTACACCTGCATGATGGACATCACCGGCCGGGGCGAGGGCCGCTCCACCTGGGGCCGCGGCACCTGGCTGGGCAAATCGTTCGACACGTTCTTACCGATCGGCCCGTGCATCACCACCGCCGACGAGCTTCCCGATCCCAATGACCTGTGGGTCCAGTTCTGGAACGACGGCCAGCTGCGCCACAACTACAACACCGACGACATGGAGCACCGTGTCCCAGAGCTGATCGAGTTCGCCTCGCGTACCCTGACCCTGCGCAGCGGTGACCTGCTCTGCTGTGGGACCAATCACGAAGGCCTCGGACCGGTCCAGGATGGTGAGACGCTGGAGATGCTCATCCACGGCATCGGCCGCATGGCACTGACCGTGGAGGACCCGCTCAAGCGAAGCTGGGAGCGCGGCATCTACATGGGCCAGGACAGCGTCAACCACGAAGCCGTTCGTCGCAACCGTCCGCAAGAGGCCCACCTCCTTCACGACACCGCACCTCCGTAAACTTCGTGGCTCGGCCACACGTGCGGGAGCAAGAACGGCCTGCTGACAATCGTGCAACTCGGCCGGCTCGAAGCCGTGCCTATCGGCGAACAACTCGAGGCCCTATTCTTTGAGATGGGGATGCGCTGGTAGGGCGCCATGTGAACCGCCGGTCGAGGCTCGCCGAGCCATGGCGGGAGTGCGCGGCTGCGCTGGACAGGCCGCCCGGTGCCCATGCACAGCTACTGGAGTCGTCCTGCCTGGGGGGCAGCCAGGATACCGTCGGCGCCCAAACGCAGCTCCTGGCACTCAGCGGAGGGTGGCAACACGTCCGAGGCACGGTGTGGGACAGCCGGCATTCCCGCCTGTTATTATGACTCTGTCAAAATAACAGGAGAAATTCATGCTGAACCCCATTGCAGAAGTGGACGTTACGCTGCTGCGCGACGCCCGCCAGGACTTCTTCCGCAGACAAGCGCTGGTGCGCCTGGCACGCTCCTCCGCCCCCGCCCACCGTTCGCCGCTCTGTCGCCTGGCCTCTCGGCTGCCCGCAGTCTGCCATCGACGCGGTGGCCGCGAAATCTGACAGCCGCCCGGCGGACGCAGGCGATTGACGGACAATCGCACTTGTAGCCTGCCAACACCATGAGCGATGCGGAACTTGAGCATGCGCTGCGCGCTGCCAGGCTGAAGTCGACGCGGCCGCGCCTACTGGTGCTGCGCTTCTTGACCGAGCGCGGCGGGCACCACTCGGCCGACGAGATCACCGAGGCGCTCGCCGGCGAGGACCCCAACCTGCTGCGCGGTTCGGTCTACAACGTGCTCAACAAACTCCAACAGCATGGACTGATCACGCTGGCGGATGTGGGACCGGGCCGTGCGCTGTACGAGACGGGCAGGCCATGGCATCACCATTTTGTGTGTCGCCAGTGCGATGCAGTGCTGGACGTGACCTGTCTCGTCGGCCAGAAGCCGTGCCTACAGGCCGAGCTTGCAGGGTCCGAGGTGGACGAGGCGCAAGTCATTTTTCGTGGTCGCTGCCCGGCCTGCGCGGGGGGCGCCCGCGAGCTGACCACCGGTTGACAGGGCGGTGTTCTGGTGTATCATAAGCACGCCTGTGAACTACTACGTGTGTACCCAGGAGCCGCCCCGGTATGGGTAGGGCGAACCCGTACGGGTAGGGTCAACCGACCAGTCGAGCGAGGAGTGGAATGAACGCCAAGAGGCTATCGCGCACGCTCAAACGTGGGGAGCCAGTCGGCTGGCACGTGCTCATCTATCGGGTGCCCACGGATCCGGCCAGCAAGCGGGTCGGAGTCTGGCGCGACCTCAAACGATTGGGGACGCTGTACCTGCAGCAGTGCGTGTGTATCTTTCCTGACGTCCCAGGCGTCATGGATGAGGTCAACCAGGTGGCGGCCAAGATTCCCGCCCTGGGTGGCGAGACATTCTTACTGGACGTTCCGCGTCTGCCGCCCGAAGATGAAACCCGCATTATCGAGGCTTTTCGCGAGCAGCGGGCCAGCGAGTACGCCGAAATTATCGAAGAGTGCGAGACCAAATTCGTCAAAGAGATCGAGTTCGAGCGCTTTCGCGAGAATTACACGTTCGAGGAAGCGGAGGAGATCGAGCAGGATCTGGAAAAGATTCGCCGCTGGTTCGACCGCGTCAAATCACGCGACTGGTTCAAGGCCGAGCGGCGCGACGAGGTCGAAACCTGGCTAGCACGCTGTCAGGGCTTGCTGGCGCGCTTCGAGGAAGACGTCTATCGCCGCCAGGGTAGTGACCCTTCGGCGGAGCCTTCTGAAGAAGAAGCGTCGCCGGAACCCATGCCGGCGCCACGTCCCATTACTCCCTTGCGTCCGGTGCGCTCGCGTTCCAGGCGCGCCCGCGGCAACAGCGGTCAACCACTTCAGCGGGCCGGTGGCGAACGGGAGGCCTGACGCAAGGTGACAGTTTCCAGCCAACCAGCCGCGGCGGCCGCCGCCGAATTCGATTCGGCGTGGCTTGCCACTCACCTGGACGCCGAGCGCCGCCAGGCCAGTGTGCTCAGTGAGATCCGCGAAGCGGTGTTCGGTGCGCAAGATGGATTGACCAGCGTGCTGGCAGTTGTCAGCACCGTCGGCGGTGCCACCGGCCAACCCTTTCCCGTGCTAGTGGCCGGTTTCGCGGCAACCCTGGCTGGCGTCTTCAGCATGGCCGCGGGCGAGTACATGTCGAGCAAGAGCCAGCGCGAGATTTTCGAAGCGCAGATCGCCACCGAAGCGCGCGAGGTGGATGAACGACCTGGCGAGGCCGAGGCTGAGGTAGCCTTTATGCTGCAACAGGAGGGACTGACCCGCGAAAGTGCCCAGCGGGTGGCACGCGAGCTGGCCAGCAGCAAGCCCGTCCTGCTCAAGACAATGGTCGAAAAGGAACTCGGTCTTTCAGTCGATAACGACGACGCGAACGCGTTGCGTGGAGCGGTGATAATGGGTACCAGCTTCGGACTGGCAGCCCTCGTGCCGATCCTGCCGTACCTGTTTCTGCCGGTGAACAGCGCGCTCTATGTTTCGGTTGCGCTGGCCGCGGTGCTGCTTTTTGGGATGGGCGCGGTCAAGAGCCGCTGGACGCGTCGCAGCTGGTTGGCGAGTGGACTTGAGATCTTTGCGCTGGGCGCGTTCGCCGGTATCGCCGGCTACTTCTTCGGCACGTTACTGCCCGCGGCGCTCGGCGTGGCGGGCGTCGCGGGCTGAGCCACGCAAGCTATCGCTGCCCAGATTGCCAGCGAGAGCCGAGACCGCGCCATAGGCACACATGCGGCCACCGTGCCGATTGC
>DATGEP010000108.1:0-2549 GCA_035310125.1 Ktedonobacterales bacterium | reverse complement strand
GTCAGCATGTTGAAAAAGGACCCTACCCGCCTTTTCCGTCGGGTCGAGAACTGCCTTCGGGAAGTCAGCGTACGGTCGTAGCGGCCTTCCGCCGCCCTACCGTGAGGTATCCGACAAAGGTAGCCGTGAGTCGCGGCGAGGCACGGAGACGAGCCCGAACGCGCTCCAGGAACTCGCGGCGACGCTCAGGCGCGAGCGCCCTGGTCCCCGACTGGCTCGCCAGCATGCCCAGGTAGTCCTCCGCGGCGTACACCACCTGGTACGGGGGGTAGCAGCGGGCAAGCACCTCGTCGAAGTACGCCAGCGCCTCAAGAGGGAGATGCCAGGGAAGAATCTCTTCTGGTAGGGGCGGTGGAATCCCGGGGTACCCAACCGCTTGATAGTCTGTCTGCACCTCGCGCCAGAAGGGCTCGGCATCGGCTGGCTGGGCCCAATGACACCCCGCAACCACGAGCGCCCCACCTGGTGTAAGGATGGCTGCGGGCTTGCTGTACCGGACGTCAGGCGCCACCCAGTGCAGCGCGTTGAAGGCCGCAACTGCCGCGAAGGGCCGTCTGTCGGGCTGCCACTCCTCGAACGTACTGGTCACCACCTCGACGAAGGGAAAGCGGTCGAGCCGCTGGCGAGCGCGGGCTGCGAGTTGCGCGCCGAGTTCCACCGCCGTGATGTGCACCCCTCGTTCAGCAAGGGGTAGGGTCGCCTGCCCGGTACCGCAGCCGATTTCAAGCACACGGATTCCTGGTTGCAGGCCAGCCACGGTCAAGAGGTCATCGAAGAGGGCAGGAGGGCACACGGGACGGGTTCGGTCAAAGACCTCCGCGAAGTCATCGAACCCGCGCCGGATGGCGTCGACATCGCTTGCCATGCGTGCCTCGCTGGTTGCTCATGGGGCGGTGGCCTATGCCGCGACGGGGCCTCGTGCCGCATGAGCATACGTGACCGCGAGCCGCAGCGCTGCCAGCAGACGAGGAACATAATTGGTCAAGCACACCCGCTGGCCCGCGTGCGGCGGGGCCGTGGTGTGGCGCGTGCTCCAGATGCTGCCGCTGCACTGGAATCCACCATGCTTGGTCCACCCAAGACACCGCGTCGCGATGAGTTGGTCCTGACCTCGCTGGAGCGCCGCTTACCGGCGACCAACTTCTACCGCCACCTGGACACCAAGCTGGACCTCAGCTTCGTGCGCGAGTGGGTCGGCGACCAGTACGCCGAAGGTGGCCGCCCCAGCATCGACCCGGTCGTCTTTTTCAAGCTGCAACTCATCATGTTCTTCGAAGGCTTGCGCTCGGAGCGCAAGCTCATCGAGACCGCTGACTTGCACGTCGCCCATCGCTGGTACCTGGGCTACGCGCTCGATGAGCCCTTGCCCGACCACTCCAGCCTGACCAGAATTCGCACGCGGCTGGGCCTGGCCATCTTCCGGCGCTTCTTCGAGCACGTGGTCGAGCTGTGCCAGGACGCGGGCCTCGTCTGGGGCAAGGAACTGCTCTTCGATGCCACCCGGGTCCGCGCCAATGCCGACGCCGATTCTCTGCAGCCGCGCTGGTATCTGCGGGCCAAAGCCCATCTGGACGAGCTCTTTCCCGGCGAGGCGCTCTCGCCCGACCCTCCCGCCGCCCCGGAAACAGCGCCTGCAGCCGCCACTACCCCAAAAGCAGACGAGGACCACGTGGCGCCGACCCAGCTGCCCTTTGCCGGGAGTACCGCGGCCGAGCAGCAGCTCGCCGCAGAAAACGCGTCCGCCTGGAAGCTGCTGGAGGAGTACCGGCTGGACCCCGAGCGGCCCACCACCCGGGGCTACCACCGCACGGTCGACGAGTGGGAAAGCACCACCGACCCGGATGCGGCGCCGATGACCCACGGCGGCCCGACCGTGCTGGGCTACCATGACCACTACGCCGTCGACGGGGGCAACGCCCGGATTATCCTCGACGCCTTCGTCACGCCGGCCGACGTGATGGAGAACAAGCCCTTGGTGGACCTGCTGCGGCGGGTCTGCTTCCGCTACCATCTCCATCCCACGCGGGCCATCGCCGACGCGACCTACGGCACCATCGAGAACATTCGCGCCCTCGAGGATGCCGGCATCGGCGCCTATCTGGCGATGCGCAACTACGACGAGCGCACCGAGTTCTATGGCGCATCCCGTTTTCGCTACGACCCCGAGCGCGACGAGTACATCTGCCCGCAAGGCCAACCACTACCCTTCTGGCGGGAGAAGCCGACCGAAAGCGTGCGGGCCTACCGGGCGGACGCCCACACCTGCTGGACCTGCCCGGTGCGCCAGGAATGTACGGCCAGCGGCGAGGGCCGCATCATCCACCGGTCCTTCTTCGCCGAGTACGTGGAGCGGGTGAAGGGCTATCACGAGACCGCTGCGTATCAGAAGGCGATGCGCAAGCGGCAGGTTGAACCGCCCCGGGTATCCTGGAGGCTCCGGACTTTGAGAGGACGGAGCAATGGCAAAGGTGACCAGGTACCCTGCCGAGTTACGCGAACGGGCGGTGCGCATGGTGGTCGAGCACCGCAAAGACTATGCCTCGGAGTGG
>DATGEP010000107.1:0-17349 GCA_035310125.1 Ktedonobacterales bacterium | reverse complement strand
AGCAGAAACAGCTCGATAAGTTGATGCTGCTGAATGACGTGGTTACGCTGATGCGCTCGCGTATCCCCGACGAGCCATCTAAGACAGAAGACACACAAGAGGCGGCTGGGCCTCGGACATGAGTGAGCGCGTCAGTAAGGTGCTGCGTGAGCAGGTAATTGCCCGGGCCAGGCATGCATGTGAGTATTGTGGGCTGCCCGATACGGATGTTTTGGTACGCCTCCAGCCCGATCACAGAATCTCAACGAAACACTGCGGGCAGACGCTTCTAGCCAACCTGGCATACGCATGCCACGATTGCAACCACCTGAAGAGCAGCGATGTGGTGGGGTTCGTATGGCGTGTCTACTCCAATGTGCCGAGCGGGCGCTTGAGCGGCGCACCCGCTGCGCGAGGATACTGTGGCGGGCAGGGGCGCTCCTGGCGGGCGACGAGGAGGACGCGGCCATCATCGAGCGGTGGGAGCGTGACGGGGATGGGGGCGAGTAGATGGGCGCCGAGCAGGGAGGCCGCCCGCGCACCTGCCGCCATCTCTGCCGTCAGATCGCCCTTCTTGGGGGCGATGATGGCGCCGCCGACACAGGCGAAGGGGGCGCAGTATTCGAGGAGCGTGGGCAGAGCGGCCAGCGCCCGCGCCGTCACGATGTCATAGGCGCCGCGATGCTCCGGCTTGCGCCCCAGATCCTCGGCGCGGCCCGCAATGGCTTGGGCGTTGGCCAGATCCAGATCCGCGATGACGGCTTGCTGGAAACGGACCTTTTTGCCGGTGGCTTCCAGAGAGGTCACACGCCAGTGAGGAAGCGCGATAGCCAGGGCGAGGCCGGGCAGGCCGGCGCCGCTGCCTATGTCCAGCAGCGCGATGCTCGCTTGTCGCTTGGCTTCCGGCAGCGCAAGGACGCAGGTGAGAGCGTCTAGGAAATGGCGGGTAAGCACCTCGGCGGAGCCGGTGATGGCCGTCAGATTGATGCGCGTGTTCCAGTCAAGCAGGAGCGCACGAAAGCGAGCAAAGCGGGCGAGCTGCGCTTCATCGAGCGCGAAACCAAGCGCCGCCGCGCCATGTAGCAGCGGCGCCAGGTCGTCGTCATGCGGCTCAGCTGACATGCTTCTGCTTGTGGCCGAGGTAGTCAATCAGGATGTACTCGCCCAGGTTGTCAGGACTGACATAGAAGGCGCGGCCCCGATTTACCGTCGCCATCTTGTTGACGAAGCGCTTGAGGTAGGGCTCGTCGGAGAGCATGAAGACGTTCACGACGATACGATCTCTGGCGCAGCGCTGCATCTCGCGGAGCGTCTGCCATTCGGCCTCCTCGTGCGGCGGCCACTGGAACGCCCAGTCTCCGCCACGCTGCCAGACGGTGGGGCCACCATCGGTAATCATGAGGATCTGTTTGTTGGCGCCGCGCGTGCGGGCAAGAATCTGGCGGGCGAGCATCAGGCCGTGGATCATGTTGGTGCCCTGCACGTTGTCCCACTCGTTGATTTCGACCAGCTCCTCAGGGGTGTATTCCTTGGCGAAGTTGGAGAAGCCGACAAGGTGTAGCTGGTCGCGCGGGAACTGGCCGCGAATGAGGCTTTCCAGCGCGATGGCAACCTTCTTGGCGGGCAGCCAGAGATCGTTCTGGAGCATGCTAAAGCTCATGTCGAGCATGACCACGGTGGACGACTGCGACAAATGCTCGGTGCGGTAGACCTCGAAATCGTCTGGCGTGAGGCGCACAGGCGCGGAGGGGCCGCCCCGTGTGATGCCGTTCATGAGCGTGTGTTCCAGGTGCAGATGGAAGGGATCGCCGAAGACGTAGGATTTTGTGTCGTCGGCACGCTCGCCGCCGTAACCACGCTCAGGCACCTTGTGCTGGCCGAAGGTGTCTTTTTTGATCTGGGCGAAGATGTCTTCCAGCGCCTTCTGACCGATGCGCCGGATGCCGCGCGCCGTCATCTCGTAGCGGTCGCCGTCTTTGTGGATCAGCCCCTCTTCTTCAAGCTGCTTGAGCATCGTCTGTAAGTCTTGCAGCGCCTGCGCCTCCTCGTCGCCGACGAGGTCGCGCATCTGCTGGGGATCTACGTCGTCGAGGTTGCCGGAGCGCCGCGCCTGGTGAAGGTTATTCTCCAGCTCGTCCATTTCTTGCAGCGTGCCCATCAGGTGCATAGCCTCAGCGAGCGACAGCGGCTCGTCGCCGGTGAGACGGAACTTGGTGCGGGCATCCGACGGCGCGGCCATCTCCAGGTTCATCGCCAGCTCCGCGAGGTCCACACGCAAGCGGTCGTCGCCGATCAGCTCTTCCATCATGTCGCGCAGCTGCGCGCGCTGGTCTGGCGTCATGCTGTCCATGACGGCCTGCATGGCCATCTGCTGCCGCTGAAGCTGCTCGATGAGGTCGTCCAGGGTGTTGATACCCGGCCCAAAGAAGTCGCCGTACTTCTGCATGAAGCTATCGAAATCTGGCTCGCGACCCTCGGCGCGGTCGTTGAGCATCTGGTTCAGCTCGCGGACCATCTGGCGCATACGGGTGAGGTCTTCGGGCGTCATTTCGGAGATGGCCTGCTGCATGCCCTGGAAATGCTGTTGCATGATCTGCTGCTGCATCATCCGCAGCAATTCCTGGAACTCCTGCCGCGCCTGCTCGTCCATGAAATCGTAGTCGGTGAGCGCCTTGATCTGGCCGGCGGGATCATTGGGCAGATGATCGAGGAACTGGAGTTTTTTGCCAGCGATATTTTCGAGCATGCGCCGCAAGGAATCTTGATCCAGCCCGTCCGGCGTACCCGATTGGCCGGACTCGCCGGGTTGGCCGGGTTGGCCGGATTGACCGGATTGACCAGGTTGGCCGGATTGACCAGGTTGGCCGGATTGGCCGGACTCGCTGGGTTGGCCGCGGGGGCGTCCGCCGGACGCCCCTACATCGCCTTGCGGGCCTTGTTGCCCTGGCTCGCCGGTTTGGGCGGTATCCGGGTTGCCGTTTTTGCCGGAATCCGACCTCACCCCTGACCCCTCTTCCACCGGGCGAGGGGAGCCGGCGGGGCTGCCGTTTTTGCCGGAATCCGCGTTTTCGCCCTGCTGGCCGTCCAGGCGGCGCTGGATGCCCTCGCGCTCCAGCTCTTTGACATGCTCCAGCTTCTTGAGGATGTCATCCATGACGCCGGACATGTTGTAGCGGTTGAGCCGCTGCTGGCGCTGCTCACGCAGGCGGTTCAGCAGATCTTGCATGCCCATGCGGCGCAGTCCGTCACGCGAGGTGAAGCCCTGCTGCATCATGCGCTCCAAGGAGCGGCGCAGGTCGCCGTGATTGAGGTAGTCGTCGGAGAGCGCGTCGAGGATATCCTCGGCGGTGAGGTCGTCGAGGCGCTGCGAGCCATCCCAACGGGAATAGCGGAACGCCTTACGGGAGCGAAATCGGTCAAACATAGCGCCTCTCCGAATGTGTAGTGGGGCTAGAGAAGGTACCCTCACCCCCGGCCCCTCTCCCGCGTGGAGAGGGGTGAACGTGCGCCGCAGGAGCCACGCCCACGTAGGCAGGAGGTACAGTAAGAGTGCCGATTATCTGCGATACCGCGCCTTGCCGGCCAGCTCATCTTTGTTGAGGCGCTTGTTCAGGTGCAGCCCTTCCAGGATGAACTCGACGGCGGAGGCGACGGTCGCGGGGCTGCCGTGGCCGCCGAGCTTCGCCACCGCCGGCTTGAGGCCACCGACTTTCGCGAGCTGATTGACGTACTCCATCGAAGGGAGCAGATCCGACGCCTGTACACTCAGCCCCTTCTCGAAGCCGGCCACAAGCTGCTCGAACTCCGCGACCTCGAAGTAGTCGCGGAAGACTTTGCTGATCGCCAGCCGCACCAGCTTTTCGACGGTCTTGTCTTCGCGGGCTTCGCCGACGGTATCGAGCTCGATCTTGCCAGCGGTGGAAGCCATGACGGCTGTCAGGTCGCTGACGCGCGGCACCGCCTGCCGTTCTTTGAGGCGGATGGCGCGACGGGCGGCGTTGCTCATGACATTCTCATAGTTCGTGATGGAGACACGGACGCTCACGCCGGAGCGCTGGCTGATCTCGTTGCTGCGCCGCGCCTGGTGCGTGATCTCCGCCACAATCGCCTTCATGAACTGCGGATAGACGGTCTCTATACCCTCCGCGACGAAGGGTACGCTCTCCGCTTCCATGATGGCGATCTCCTGCTCGATCTCGCGCGGGTAGTGCGTGCGAATCTCGGAGCCGAGGCGGTCTTTAAGCGGGGTGATGATACGCCCGCGATTGGTGTAGTCTTCCGGGTTGGCGCTGACGACGACGAAGACATCCAGCGGGAGGCGGATCTTGTAGCCGCGAATCTGAACGTCGCGCTCTTCCATGATGTTGAGCAGGCCGACCTGGATACGCTCGGCGAGGTCCGGCAGCTCGTTGATACAGAAGATGCCGCGATTGGTGCGGGGGATCATGCCGTAGTGGATGGTCAGCTCATCGGAGAGATAACGGCCCTCGGCGACCTTGATGGGGTCTACCTCGCCGACCAGATCGGCGATGGTGATGTCGGGTGTTGCCAGCTTTTCGCCGTAGCGGCGGTCACGAGGGAGCCAGTGGATAGGCGTGTCGTCGCCCTCTTCCGCGATGCGCAGCTGGCATGCCTTGCAGATAGGCTCGAAGGGGTTGTCATTGATCTCGCATCCGGCAATGACGGGCGTCTCGTCGTCGAGCAGGTTGACGAGACTGCGAGCGATGCGGGTCTTCGCCTGGCCGCGCTCGCCGAGCAGGACGATATCCTGGCCGGAGAGGATGGCATTCTCGACCTGAGGAATGACACTTTCCTCGTAGCCAACGACGCCGGGGAACAACTCTTCATCCGCGCGGATTTTGCGGATCAGGTTGTTGCGCATCTCTTCCTTGATGGGAAGGACACGATAGCCGCTCTCGCGGAGCTGCCCAAGAGTTGTAGGTTTAGCGGTACTGGCCATGCGCTGGGCTATCTCCTTAGAAGGCTAACCCCGTCCTCGGCGGCACGTCTTCGTCCTGGGGCGGATCGGGGGAAGCGAAACAGTTGCTGGTTGATTTGATGGTGTCGTGGTGTCCAGCCCTCGCGGTGGACGTATGCCGGCAGCATACCACGAAAAACCGGCGGTCGTTCACTGGCCATTCGGGTAGGGGCGGACCATTTGCGGTGATCACCGTTCGGAGCGCGTCCAGGTGGCCCGCAACGCCGGCTGGCGGTTAAAACCGCGCCTGGAGGGCGTGCCGCCACAAAGTCCACCTACGTGGACTGGGAATCCTGGCCGCACTCGGGGCACGCGGGTATTGTAGCGCGCGCGGGCCAGGGCCGCCACGGTATCGGGCGGGCGCCGTGGAGGCGGGGGAGTTCAGGATGTTCGCGGCTGGCTGGCGGCTAAAGCCACGCATGGAGGGCGTGCCGCCGCAAAGTCCGCCTGCGCGGACTGGGAATTGCCGAGAGTGTCAGCGGCGGCCAGGGTCTCCAGAATATGATTGCCGCGCGCTTTCCGGTTTCGCAGCCATCCCGCGTACACCAAAGGATATCAACAGGCATGTGCCGTGGTAGACTGCGAGGAAACGCGGAGATGAAGTTGCGTGAGGTTATCAAGCACATCGAGACGGACGGCTGGTATCTGGATCGCCAGAAGGGAAGTCACCGGCAGTTCAAACACGCCGCGAAGAAGGGCGTGGTGACGGTGCCGGGCAAGCTCAGCGAGGATCTCCAACCAGGCACGCTCGCCAGTATCTTCAGTCAGGCCGGATTGCCCAAACCCAGATATAAAAGCTAGAGACGAAAGGAGGGGCACATGCCTCGCTACGTGATCATTATTGAGCCAGGAAAGCATAACTACAGCGCCTATGTACCGGATGTGCCTGGCGTGGCGGCGACGGGCGCCACTATTGGCGAGGTGACCGACGAGCTGCGGGACGCGCTGGAGTTCCACCTCGAGGGCTTGCAGCTTGCCGGCGAGCCGCTGCCGGAGCCGTCGGTCATAGCATCGGCGGTGGATGTAACTTTTCCCGTTCCGACGGCAACGACGAAGAGCTAGCCCGTGGTGTGCGCATTGGTCCGCACCGCCGCGGCGAGCACGGCCATTGTCAATGCGGCGGCGACACTCAGCCAGAGCGCGGGCACGGGTCCCGCGCCGAGCAGCATTCCTTGCAGAGCCGGGAGCGCCGCCGCGCCGATCTGTCCGACGGTGAAGAGCGCGGCAATGCGCATCCCGTCCGATCGGTCCGCCTCGCCCGCGCTCACCGCCATCGCCGCAGCCAACGGGAGAATCGGTGAGAACGACAGCCCGATCAGCGCGCAGCAGGCAATCGCGAGCGGCGCGGACCCGCCGACGATGAGCAGTAGTATGAACTCGACGGCCGCGCTCAACGCGCCAAGAGCCATCAAGCGGCGCGACGAGATGCCGCGTTGCAGGAGAAAGATGGTAGGAACTCCGCCTAGCGCAAGGCAGATCCAAAAGGCGGAGGCCGTCAGGGTGAGATGCGCTGGCGGCAGATGTGTCATTGCCGCAACGATACTGACGACCCAGCCGCCGAATCCGATCTCCGCGCCGAGGTAGACGGTCGCGAGCGCGATAAGCAGACGCATGTTAGATTCGCGCAGCATCGCGCGAACCGAGGGGCGCTCGATGTGCGAATTGTCGGCTTCCGTGCTCGACGCCGGCAGACCGCGGATGATGGGCAGGATGGGCACCGCCAGGACGACCGCGCCCGCGACGTACACAGCGGTATAGCTACCGAGCCGCGTGAGGCTGAAACCGACCAGCAACGGTGTCAAGAAGGCACCGATGCCGAAGCAGATATTCAGCCACGTCAGCACGCTACTGCGCCGCGCAGGATAGAGTCGTGCGGCAGCGGCATTGACGCAGACGTTGATGATACCAGTGCCGGCTCCAGCGAGAACGGCTCCGAGAGCGACGAATGGCAGGGCGGCTGCTGTCCCTTCGTCGAGCAGGCCCAATGCCATCGCGAGCAGGCCGATGGGGATGAGCGCGCGGGTGCCGATGCGATTGACGAGAGCTCCTGACGTTGCTGTGGCGAGGGTTGCCATCAAGAAAGTCGCTGTAAAGAGTACGCCCAGGGCGGTCTCTGGCACGCCGAGGCGCGAGGCGATAGCTGGCACGGTCGGACCGAGGATGGAGAGGACTATGCCGGTGCCGAACGATATGAGCAGCAGAAAGCCAAGCACGACGCGGCGCGGCAGGCGAGTGGCGCCCGCCGGCTCGCGGGCGGTGGGTAGGTGAGCGGGTTGTGAGAGTTCTGTCGTGTTCACGAGCGATTCCGTTCCTCCCACCTAAAAGTGGGTCCGTAGATCGGCAAAGGTTCCAAGCGTCAAGAGCTTCCCATCTCCAACCGGCTGGACCTCCTCATGCTCGAGGTTCCAGGTGTGCGGATGAGGAATGAAAACGGCATTCAGTCCCGCGGCGAGCGCGGGGTTGATGTCCGAGCGCGGAGAGTTACCGACCATCCAGGTGCAGCTACGATCCAACCCTAGCTCTCCAGCGAGCCGCTGGTAGGTCGCCGTGTCCTTTTCCGGCACGATAACGACCTGCTGGAAAAAACCCTCGATTCCTGACCGCTCAATCTTGAGCTTCTGTTCTTCGGTGTCACCCTTCGTCAGAAGAACCAACTCATGGCGAGGCGCGAGGTAGGTGAGCGTCTCGGTGACGCCATCCAGAAGCTGCATGGGGTGGGCGCGGATCCGCTCACCGAATTGTCGCACCTGCTGGAGATCCGCCTCGTTTACGTCCCGTTCCGCGAGGCGATGGAAGGTTTCAACCAGGCTCTTCGTGTAATTCGCCGAGCCGTAGCCCATGAGGCGCTCCACATCGTCCAGCACCGCCCGAACCTCGTCGCGCGAGAGCCGCGAGTGGTTGAGGAAGGAAATGAAATCGTGTGTGGCCAGCTCGAAGTAGATATTGTTCTCCCACAGGGTGTCGTCAGCATCGAGCAAGAGATGATGTCGCATGCTTCACCTCATCCTTCACGCACTACACGGTGGTCGTTGATTCCCGGATCATCAATTCGAGTGGCACGATTCGCGGCTCAGGCACCTGTCCCGTTTCCAACGCGCCGAGCAACAGAAGGCAGGCCTGCTCTCCGATGATGCTGGTCGAAATCGCCACGGTCGTCAGCTCTGGGTCAAGAATGTGGGCGAGGATGCTGTCGTCGAAGCTGACGACCGAGAGGTCCTGAGGAATGCGGCGGCGCAGATCCCGCGCCGCCTTATACACGCCAACCGCTAACATGTCGCTGTCACACACAATGGCGGTCGGTGCATCAGGGCGGTTTAAGAGCCGGTGAGCCGCCTCGTGCGCATTGGAGATGTCGAAGGGCGTACGTTCGTGGTATGCGGCCGCAGCCACATGCCCCGCAGCCCGCAGCACGTCCAGATAGGTCTGGCGGCGCAGATGAAAGGTTTCCGCATCCACCGCGGCCGCCAAATGCCCAATCCTGGTGTGTCCCAGCTGCAGGAGATGCGAGAGGGCGGCACGCATGCCACCCTCGATGTCCAATCGCAACGAAGGGAGCGTGGCATCATTGGCATCCACCATGACTGCTCTTCCGCGCAAGGCAGCGCGCACCTGTTGGGTTGGAGGGCCGATGGTGAAGAGCAGAAACCCATCCACCGACCGGGCCGCGAGCGCGTCCAGCACGACCTGCTGCCAGTCGCGCTCGTCGCGTACGCTGGCCAGCATCACCGAGTAGTCACGCTGGCGGGCGGCTCGCTCGACGCCCTCAAGCACGGAGGCGAAGTAGGGATTGCTGACGTCGGGCACGGCGAGAGCGATGAGCCGGGACTGTCCGGAGCGCAGGGTCCGCGCCGCACGATTGGGGTGGTACCCCAGCTCGCGCGCGGCACGCAGGATCGCGTCCCGTGTCCGATCACTCACACGTCCGGACGCTTTGCCGCCGAAGACGAGTGAGACGGCAGATTGCGAGACGCCGACACGCCTGGCGACATCCCTACTTGTCGCCGGGATCTGCTGCTGATAAGTGGCCACGCTCGCGCTCCTCCTCGCACGTCATACGTATGACGTTGGAAGTGTAGCACGCGGCGTCAAGGGGATGCCAGGAGAGCAGAGGGACTAAGATGTTTTGGGTCGTGCGCCGAATCAGCCGGTCGGTTGGCGGTTAGAACCGCATCTGAAGGCATGTAGCCACGATGGATGTCGGTGCGTGCAGTTGTCTTAGTCCACCGTGGCGCGGCGGGCGTGGGACTGGCAGACGGGGCAGGTGGTGGCGGAAGGGTCCAGCTCGAGGAGGCGGGCGGAAAGAGCACGGCCGCAATCTTCGCAGGCGCCGTAGTTTCCGTTGGCGGCGCGGGTCAGCGCTCGTTGAGTTTGGCGCAAATCTTCGCGCAGCAGCGGCAGCAGAGCGTCGCGCAACGCCAGCGAGCTGCTATCGGTGTCGTTTGGCGACTCCAGCTCGCAGATTGCCAGGAGCAGCGCCACATGCTCGCGCTCTAGCCGGCTGAGAGCGAGCGCTGTGCTGGACCGGCGCATTGGGCGGTGCCCCACGCGGCGCTCCGCCAGCTTGCGCGATGCTCGCGCCACTCCATACGATGCTGACACTGTCGTATCTCGCATGCTTCCCGCGTCGCGCATGGTCCCCACTCCCGTCCTCCAGCGTCCATTTCTCCGAGATTGCCGTGGGCGCATCATGCGAGCGCCGTGGCCGTCCCTCATGTGTTACAACGAACGCCAGACGATTTGGCATCAGTTCATGCGTCAGGTCCTGGCAGTGCAATGATGCACATATTGTGCCAGATCGAAACAGGAAAATTACGTCGTGGACTACCGCAAACTTTGACAGATACTGGCTCAAAGTTTTATAGTGAAGGTGCGAAAGAGAGCAGCAACGGCACGTGTATTACACGCGCGGATTCGGATGTTGATAACCTGGGAGCACACAGAACATATGGCAGAACGGAACAATACCGAGACTCAGCAGGAACAGCAAGAGCAGCAGACGCCGGACGCCGGCGGACCAGCGAGCGCCAGTGATGGCGAGCTGACGGCGCAGCTTCAAGCAGCGCGCGAGGAGGCAGCGCAGTATAAGGATAAGTATTTGCGCGAACTGGCCGACAAGGACAATTTCCGCAAGCGGCAGGAGCGCATGGCCAATGACCGGGCACAGCGAGCGCAACGCGAATTGCTGGAGAAGGTACTGGAGGTGATGGACAATCTCGACCGCGCCATACACTTTCAGGACACGACGGACCGTGATGGTCTGCAACAGGGCTTACGCATGGTCCAGTGGCAGCTCAACGAGCTTTTGAAGAACGAGGGGCTGACGCCGGTGCCAACTGTGGGCGAGCCGTTCGATCCGCGTGTGCATGAGGCCGTCGAGAGCGTTCCTTCGGAGGAGCAGCCAGAGGGTATGGTCGTCGAGGAAGTCCGCAAGGGCTATCTGATGGGCGATAACACGCTGCGACCGGCACGTGTGAAGGTGAGTGGAGGCTCAGGCTCGTAAGCCAGGGCGGGGGCCGATGGACTACAAAGACTATTACAAGATCCTGGGGGTGCAGAAAAGCACCAACCCGGACGACATCAAGAAAGCGTACCGCAAGCTGGCGCGCAAATATCACCCGGACGTGAATCCAGGCGATAAGTCGGCTGAGGCGCGCTTCAAAGAGATCAATGAGGCCTACGAGGTTCTTTCCGATCCCGACAAGCGTCAGAAGTACGATACGCTCGGTCCCAACTGGCAAGAGCAATTCGGCTTTCCCAGCGCGTCCAGCAGCGGCGCGCGGGCGCGCGCGTACAGCGCCTCACGCGGCACGAGCGGCGCGGGCATGGGTGGCGGTGAATACCCCTATAACTTCGAGGACCCCACCGGCTTCTCTGATTTCTTCGAGACGCTCTTTGGGCGGCGCTCCACCACAGGCACCGCGACACGCCCGCGAGGAACGGGCGGGCTGGGGTCTATCAAGGGCGAGGATATCGAGCAACAGGTGGAAGTGAGTCTGCGCGAGGCGTTCACTGGCACCAAGCGTAGCTATACGGTGCAGGCGCCGGAGACCTGCACCGTGTGTAACGGTACGGGGCGTGTTGGCGGGCGCACGTGCGCGACCTGCGGCGGCACCGGCACAATCTTGCGCACGAAAAACCTGGAGGTCAGCATCCCGGCCGGCGTTGATACTGGATCGCGCGTGAAGGTGGCGGGTGAGGGTCAGCCAGGCATCGGCAGCGGTCCGCGCGGCGATCTCTATCTGGTCGTCACCATCAAGCCCGATCCCCTTTTCGAGCGAAAGGGCGACGATCTGACGGTGGATGTGCCGGTGCCGCTGGTCACGGCGGTGCTCGGCGGCGAGGCGCCAGTTCCCACACCTGATGGTAAACGCTTGCTGCTAACGATCCCGCCGGAGACGCAGAACGGGCAGACGTTCCGCCTCGGCGGCAAGGGGATGCCGCGATTGAGAGGCGGCGGCGCGGGGAATCTGCTGGCGCGGGTGCAGGTGCTCCTGCCACGCCAGCTTTCGCCACAAGAGAAGAAGCTCTTTGAGGAGCTGGCCCGCCTGCGCCCGGCGAGCTAGGGAGCCTGGGCGAACGTTCCGCGTGCTCATTGAGCTAGCCATCTGGAATATCCGGCGATCTTACTATGAGGCCATATTCAACGGAACCTGTGCAAGATGACGCGCAGCCGGCGATGTATGATGTCGTCGAGGCGGCGCGGCGCGCTGGTGTCCATGAACAGACACTGCGCCACTATGAGCGGCTGGGACTTGTTACGCCAGCGCGGAAGGGTCCCAGCCCGCGTAGCCCGCGGCTGTATACCGAGGAGGATATCGCCCGCGTCGCCCATATCCGGAGGCTGGTCGAGGATCTGGGTGTGAATCTGGCGGGCGTCGAGACCATTCTGAATATGCGCGACCGTATGGAGCAGCTTCGGCGCGAGCACGATGCCGAGACGCTGCGATTACGGACCATCATCGAGGAGCTGCGACGCGGGTAAGCGTACGCGCTCGCACCAAACCGGGGGGGCATCTATGACCACGAGCGATCAACCCACGTGGAGCACGACGGAGCCGGCGGGAAACCGAGGCGCGTTCCGGCGTGCGGTCGAGAGCGGCGATCTTGCGGCAATGCTCCAGGCGCTGGCCCCGGATGTGATATTTCACAGCCCAATTGTATTCCAGGATTATCGCGGGCGAGAAGCGGTGGCGCCGTTGCTGGCGGCGGTGATGGAGATCTTTCGCGATTTTCGCTATGTCGAGGAGCTCGATGCGCCGGATGGCACGGTGCTGCGTTTTCGCGCGCGGGTCGGCGAGCGTGAGGTTGACGGTGTAGACATGCTGACGTTCGACGACGCCGGACTCGTGCGTGACTTTACGGTGATGGTCCGCCCCTATTCTGGCGCTACCGCGCTACGCGATGCGATGGCCGCGAAGCTGGCGGCGCACGACAAGTAGCTATCACGGCACGGGCAGCGGACGGTCAGCCGCGTGCTCGATGAGCTGAGCCGGTGAGTGGGTCGCTGGGAGCGCCCTGGAAGAAGGCTCCCGATGGACGGCGACGCCACAAATGATGAGGCCGACACCAAGGGCTTCGGCGAGTGTGGGAATCTGGTGCAGCACGAGCACTCCGATGATGGTGGCGCACGCTGGCAGCAAGGAGAGCAACAGCGCGAAAGTCGCGCGTGGCAGGCGCGCCATCGCTAGCTGATCGGTGACGTAGGGGATAACGGAGGAGCAGATTCCGACGCCGACGCCCGCCAGGAGCAACAGAGGGTGCGTGAAGGCGGGCGCGGCGCCTGCCAGTCCTATTGGCGTGATGGTCAGCAGAGCGACAAACATCGCGATACCGAGGCGGTCAATACCGGCGCTGCCGCCATCCTCGGCGATGCGGTGGCCAAGCACTACGTAGAGCATGAACAGGGCACAGTTGGCGAAGGCGAGAGCGAAGCCGAGCGGCTGTCCGGCGAGGCGTACATCGGTGAGCAGCCAGACGCCGGCTACCGCAAAGACCAGCGCAAGGATGTTGCGGCCTGAGCGCACGCCAGCGGCGGCGAGGGCGATGGGACCGAGGAACTCGATAGCGCCGACGGTGCCAAGCGGCAGGCGAGCGATGGCGAGGTAAAAACAGGCGTTCATCGCGGCCAGCACGACGCCCAGCGCGAGCAGCGTGCGACGCTGTGACCACGGTTGCCGGGCGAATAGGCGCCAAAGGCGTCGAGGTTTTCGCCACGCCGCAAAGATCGCCGCCGCGCTGGCAATGCGCAGCCACGCCACGCCAAGCACGCTGACGTGGGCAAAGAGCAGCACCGCGAAGGCTGGGCCGAGGTAGTGAAAGACGGCGCTCACCAGGAAGTAGACATGCGGCGGAATCCGTCCGGATTTCCCCATCTGCTGTTGTGGCATCACATCCTCCCGACTTTCGCGCCCATGGCGGCAGTGGCGCCGCCGATGTGGTGTTGATAGAATAGAATGCATGAACGGATCAGTACATGGCAGAATAAAGGTCTGGGAGGCAACATGCCTAATGAATTAAAGGACACACCAGTTTTCACTTACGCGCCGGCGAATGGGGCGCTTGATGCGATCAACGTGCGGCTTCTGGATGAGCTGCGGCGCGACCCGCGTGTCACCATGGCGGAGCTGGGTCGCCGGGTGGGGATGTCTTCGCCCGCGGTGGTCGAGCGTGTGCGCCGTCTTGAGGAGGCTGGAGTGATTGTGGGCTACCGGCTGGATCTCAACCCGACGGCGCTGGGGCTGCCGCTCGCGGCCTACATCCGCATTCGCCCCGATCCGGGCCAATTGCCCAAGGTCGCGGAGCTGGCACGCGGCATACCTGAAGTTGTGGAATGTCACCGAATCACGGGCGAGGACTGCTTCATTCTCAAGGTCCACTTTCCCGCGATGGATCAGCTCGACCGGATCCTTGATCGCTTCCTGGCTTACGGTACGACGACGACCTCGATCATACAGTCGTCGCCGGTGCCGCTGCGCTCCCTCCCTCTGCCGGGGGCGTAACCGCGTGGGATAGCAGATGACGAACATCGGACGTCAGCAACGGGAGAGATCTCACGTGCACGTACGGCATGCGGGCTTGCGCCTGCGTGGAATTTTCCCGGCGTGCACGCCGCTGGGCGCTTTCGAGGTCGCCGTGTTTACGTGTCGCCGGGACGCTGGGGAACGGGGGAGTGAGCGAGACGAATAGCCCGATTCGGCCCCAGGCACGCCCCGAATTGTCTGCGGATGGGAACCGTGTTATACTGGCCCGGTCAGTCTGGCGGTCCCTATGGCGCTGCCGGCGGGGCGGAGGTGGCACGGGGGCACGGGAGGCGTGGGAACCCGAGCCGGCATCCGGGATCGGAGTCGGGCGAAGGCTCGCTTCGAGTATCAGCGGGGTTACGGACAATGGGCAAGTACAAACAGTGGCTTCACCACCAGGAGATCGGGCGACGCCTGCGCGACCAGATCAATACGCTTGAACAGGAGCGCGCACGAGTACAGAAGATGGCTCCCAGCCATCCGACGGCTCTGCCTGACCTGGAAAATCCGCTCATCGCGGCGTTGCTCGCCTACACGAAACAGGGCAACCGGCTCAGCGACATTGATCCGATCAAGGCGGCTTTGCCGGTGATGGTAACGGACCCGGACCAACGCCAGCCCGTGACTAGCGCCGGGGCAGCCGCCGCTCCAATCGCCGCGCCGAGTAAACCGGCGTCCGCGAGCGATTCGGCGGTGGTCTCGAGCCTGCTGGCACGGGCGGAGCAGATTCCAGCCGATCCCCTGGACCAGATGCGTGAGCTATCGCGTGCCAGGGAGGTCGAGGAATCCCAGCGAGTTGGTGCGTCCGCGGCGAACGAAGCGGCGCCCAGTGCGGATTCCGTTGGCGGCTGGTGGCAGCGTCATCAGGCCGACGAATAACACAAAGCGGATAGGGTAAAGGTGGGGGCGATGGCTTCCGATCCGACGGCAGTAACAACTCTCTACGGTCAGATCCCGCTGGAGTCTATGCAGCAGGTATCTGACAGCTACATGGCGTGGTATGTGGACCGCGTGACACGGCATCTCGATGAGACGATGGCGGGGCTGCGGTCCGAGCTGCGCGAGAACGACGCCAAAGAGGCGTCATTCCGCCCGTCTCCCAATGAGCTTGACGCTATCGAGCGCATGCAAAAGAGCGGCGTGACGGGGAAGGACTTGCTCGATCGAATGGTGGAGCAGGGCGAAGACTGGCTCATGCTGACGATGCGCCGGCTGGACCACTTCGAGCGAACGGGCCTCGCGCCAAAAGACTATTCGACGTGGTGTGAGCATGCGCTGAGTGGCGCATATGACTGGATTGACCACGAGCGCCTGGGTAGCACGGGCGCGCCGGCGACAGCGGGCAGCGCGCCGCGTGGAGCGGCGCCCGCCGCGCAGGGGGCAAACGTGCCGGAGTGGCTGGGCAATCGCGCGCAGCCGCCAGATGGCCCGCCGACGGCTCCGGTGCCGAGCGTGGCGCCGCGTTGGAACGACAACAACGGGTACTACGGACAAGGCCAAGGTCAGCAGGGCCAGGGTGCGGCTTCGGGGGCGCAGCAACGTCCCGCCGCGCAGCAGGGAGCGGATGATAGCGATGGCAAGGGCCGCAACATCTTCCGCATCTTCACGAACTAGCGAGCGGCTATAGTCATAAGTGCCCCCTCGTCCTTCGGGACGAGGGGGCACTGTTTATGGTGGTGAGGACAGCCCACTCTGTACTGCCGGCGTCTCGCCGGCCCGTGCAGCCGCTGGCGCGACTGACCGCTGAAAGGTTGCAGGCGAGAAGGGAGTGGTTGAAGTGTGTGTATGCTCGATTCTCACAGTACTTTCATGTCGTTGTATTTCTCACGCTCGCATGTTACACTGCTTGCACTTCACATAGGATGATATGCTGGGCTTTGGTAGCGCGGGCGGGTGATGCAAAAGGAGACGTGGGATGGCGGGGGCGGCGATTGACACAGCGGTGTTCGAGAGCATCTTTGCCGAGTTATCACCAAATACAATGCTGCAACGGATGCTCCACGAACTTGACGATGATGAGTTCGAGCAATTCGTTGCATACGTGTTCCAGCGTGCCGGATATGTCTCCAAACATGTAGGACGATCTCGGTCTACGTCAGGAATAGACGTAGAGATCTACCTGTCTCCGAAGAGCGCCGATCCTGCAGCGTATATTCAGGTGAAGCACTATGATCCGAAATCAGCTCCAGTTGGGGTTGGCTACGTCGCACAACTTATTGGATCACCGGCGGGCGCAAGTCCAAAGTCGCTAAAGTTTCTCGTAACCACCAGTGACTTTGCGCCCAAGGCATATCAGGAAGCAGCGCAGAACAAACAGGTACGCCTTTTCAATGGATGGCGTTTTCTCAGGTACATTTATTACCTCCGCGAATCGCGACACTTGAATGTGGCTGGAACACCCATCTCGCCGGAGTGGCTTTTCACTGGAGAAGCTGTGCGTGCCGAATCAAGCAGACATCACCGTACGATTGCTGTTGCCAACAACAAGGGCGGGGTAGGTAAGACGACCACTGCCCTAAATCTGGGTGCGGGACTTGCCAACAAAGGCATGCGTGTGCTGTTGGTGGACATGGATCCCCAAGCGAACCTTACGCAATCACTACCCTCTCCTAACGGGAGCATATCGAATCCCCCACATCTCGCTGACTACATCACCGGCCGTTTTTCGCTTGGGCAAATAGTACGCTCGACGCGAGTTGCCCGCCTCTGGCTGATTCCCGCTCACCCCGACCTACATTTGGTAGATGCTGGTGGGGCAGCTCAACCGGAGTTTGAAGTCGGTTTCGCTTCAAGCATTTTGGACGGGTCGCTCACACCGCCGCTCTACCAAGACAATGCGTTTGATTGGGTTATCCTGGATACTCCTCCTGCAATGACGTCCCTCACGCGGATTGCGCTTGCGGCATCGGACTATGTGATCGCACCAGCAATGCCGAGTGCCTTTGCGGAATCAGGTGTATACAACCTGTTTGCCACAGCCGCAGCAATGCAGGGATTGATGGGAGGTGGCGTAACCATGCTAGGCTGCCTGATCACACATTGGAAAGACAATGCGCCGTCACGTGATGCAGTCAGGAACCTGGAGACGGGCTTTCAGGCGCGAGGGAGCCGCGTGTTCAATACGAGGATTCCTCAAGACCCTAACATAGATAAGACAGAAACACGACGAGTCCCGTTGTTTCCGCTCGGAAGGCGACCTAGCCCTGGAGCCACCGCGTATGGGGACCTAGTGGAGGAGATGCTTGGGTATGTCAGCAACAATTAGTACAGCACCAACAACGGTAAAACAGCGAGGTATTGATGCGACCAAACGGTTGCGGCAGTTATTGGGTTTGGACGACCTGAATCTCCTAGCCATCGCTCTGGCCGAGA
>DATGEP010000106.1:0-1829 GCA_035310125.1 Ktedonobacterales bacterium | reverse complement strand
TTCGTCGCCGGCTCAAGCCCGAAAGGGGTGAGAGAAGCGACGTAACCTCCCTGTGAACCAACCAACGTGCCCGGTTGCCGCCGGGCCAAGTGCAGAGAGGCTACGTCGTGACCAAACGCTATCAGGTTCTGCCGCCAACCGCACCTGTCCCCGCTCCTGATGATGTGCTCGAGATGGTGGTGCGAGAGGGAGCCCGCAAGATGCTTCGAGACATGCTGGAAGCGGAGGTTGACGATTTCTTAGGTCGCCGCCGGTACCAGCGCACTGGCGAGTACCGCGGCTATCGCAATGGCCACCTGCCCGAGCGCACGATCGGGGTTGGCATGGGCGCGGTCGAGGTCAGTCTCCCACGGGTGAGCGACGTGCCGCCAGAGGTCAGCTCAGACGGGTTCCACTCCGAGATCGTGTCGCGCTACCAGCGCCGTTCGCGGACCCAGGCACGGCTGCTGGCACGCTTATATCTGGAAGGGCTGGCCAGCGGTGACTTCGAGCCGGTCTTCCGCGCCCTGGTGGGCGAGACGGCGGCGTTGTCGCCGAGCAGCATTCTGAAGTTGAAGGCAGACTGGCAACAGGAGTACGAGACCTGGAAGAAGCGGCCACTGCGCGGCCGCTACGTCTACCTGTACGCCGATGGCGTGTATCTGAAGGCTGGCACGGAACGGGACAAGACCGCGGTGCTGGTGGTGCTGGGCGTCGACGAGCACGGCCACAAAGAGTTGCTCGCCATGGACGAGGGGTATCGTGAGAGCACGGCTTCGTGGAGCGAAGTGCTGCGCTCACTTCGAGAGCGCGGACTGAGCGAGGCGCCGCTGCTGGCGATCGGCGACGGAGCGCTGGGCTTGTGGGCGGCGCTGGACGAGGTCTTCCCCACCACGCGCCATCAGCGGTGTTGGAACCATCGAACTCTCAACGTGCTCGACAAACTGCCCAAGCGTCTCCAGTCCGAGATGCGCAAGCAGTTGCACGCTCTCGCCGAGGCACCCACTCGCCAGGAGTGTGAGCGTGGTCGGGATGCCCTGTGCGCCAGGTTGCGCGAGCTGGGCCAAGAGCCGGCCGCTGCCTGTCTGGAGCGCGACTGGGAGGACTTCGTCACCTTGTATGACTTCCCAGAAGAACATTGGGTGCACGTGCGTACCAGCAACCCGATCGAGTCGATCTTTGCCGGTGTGCGGCTGCGGACCAACGCCAGCAAGCGGCTCAAGGTGCGCGAGAACGCACTGTACCTGGTCTTCAAGCTGGTCCTGCGCCTGAGCCTGAACTGGCGCGGCATCAACGCTCCCAACCAACTGCGGTTGCTGCTCGCCGGTCACCACTTCCGGGATGGTCAGTTGGTCCTGGAGGATGCCGCCGCTTCCCCACTCGCTCGGGCGGTCGGCGCATGAACACCATCCCCATGTGTGACGATACGCGTAACGATAGCCAGCCTCCGCTCGGAGTCTGTCCGGTGTGTACCGAGACCTTCCCGATCGACGGCCGCGGCATCTACTGCACGCCAAAATGCCGTCAACGCGCCTACCGACTCCGCCACCATCAAGCGAACCGACCGACAATCACCGACCTCGCCGCGGAGCTGCGACGGGAGCACCGCCTACTCGCCCAGACGGTGTACGAATGTCCCTCCTGCCAGGACCGCTTTCTGGCGGAAAGACGATGCAGCGACTGCAATCGGTGGTGTCGCAAGGTAGGGCTCGGCGGCCAATGCTCCGGCTGCGACGAAGTCCTCACCGTGAGCGACCTCATCGGCTTCGACCTCAACTCCACGGAGGTGATTCACATCTGATCCCGTCTAATCCATTCAGGGAGATTTCCACAGGTCTTTACAAGACCTC
>DATGEP010000105.1:0-9791 GCA_035310125.1 Ktedonobacterales bacterium | reverse complement strand
GCCCACCGTGAACCGTAACATGGGGTAGCGCTGATTCTCTCCGTTCTGGGTGGTCATGTGCTAGACGATGACCGCCTGGCAATACGAAGCGGAATGGCCCGATGATGAAAAACGTGCTCATCGTGGACCTGGAAGCATCATGCTTCCCCGTAACGAACCCCCCGCCGATTTGGCCGGCAGTAGTGTGTGTCTGCTATACTGTCTCCATACCTGCCGCGTGTTGCCAGTGTCTGGTCCCATGTCCCAATGACGCCTTCCGTATCCGCTGGAGCGAGGCAATGTCCGTGACCGCTAGGAGTTCACACCGATGTCGATGACTCGCGTCCTGCGTCTCCTGGCGAGCGTGGCGCTCCTCCTCATCGCAATCAGGGTCGTGGTCGCGACCTCGCTGTCCGCGCCTGGCATAGCCAGCCTTCTCATGCAACTCAACCAGCCAGTACCGGCGCTGCTTCACGTGACAGGAAACGCGCTCGGCTTGACCAGTGGGATCGTAGCCCTCGTCGTCTGCGCACAGCGAGGCCGTTGGAGACAGCTCTTTCTCATGCTCCTATTGGTCCTCGCCTGCATCTATGTCCCCACAGTGGCCTTGACTATTGGTCCGAGCCAACGTTGGTGGAACCCACTGAGCAGCCCAAACATATTCCTACCAGCCTACCTCGCCAGTACGCTTGCCGCTCCTGCGGTGACGGCATTGGTAACGCTCGCGCTTACGCTGTGGGGAGAGCTTTGAGCCGCAGCCAATCTCGAGCATCTTGGCAGCCCATCATCGTGCCCTACTCCAGAAAATGGCACAAGCAACCAACTGCTGAGTCAGTCTAACATGCCATCGGAATATCCGCAATCCTTTGTCGTATCAAGATATATGTGCTTGCACCCACCTAACCGCGCGCGGCCCCATCGCCACCGCCAGCACTGCTATCCACAGCGCCGTCGCTAACCCAAAGTAGCGCCCGTAGACCAGCGCGCCCAGCCAGCCGCCCACCAGCCCCGCCGCCGCACCCAGCGCCAGCATCCACAGCCAGCCGCGCCGCCCCCATGTCTCCGGTCGCAGCCGCGCCACACTCGCCAGTACGCCCACCACCACACCTACCGACAGCCAGGCCAGTGATAATTGCAGCATACGTTTCCGCCTTCCCTACGTGCATCCCCCTCTCCTCGCAGGCGAGGGGCAGGGGTGAGGTTCTCCTCCGCTACGATGCTGGCGCCAGCAGCTCGGTCAATATGCGGAATAGCTTGCCCGCGTCGCCCAGCAGCGGCCCCAGGCCCAGGCCCGTCCGCACTTCCACATGCGCGAAGATATTGAACTCTACGAAATCATGCGGGCGCCTCAGCTGAGTCAGTGCCGCGTCAAATTCTCGCGACTCTGTGAACGGCACGTACACGTCGTTCCGGTCGTGCAAGAGGTAGATTGGCGCGGTGATCTGCCCGACCACGGCGCTCGGTGATAGCTCCCGCAGTAACGTCTGCATCTGCGGCGTCAGCGCCGCCAAATACTCATCCACCCGCGTAGGATCGTCTCCCGCCAGCAAATGATACGCCGCCGCAGCTCCCGGCGAGAGTGCGGCCTGTGCGGCCGGAGGCAGCGGCGTGAATGGCGGCGTAAACGTCCCCGACAGCAGCGCCCCCTCATCCGGCGACAGGGTTGACGCTATCGTATTTGCCAGCACCTGCACCGGCACGGCATTGGGCTGCCACACCTGGCTCTGGCCATCCACCACGAGCGCTCGCCGTCCGAAGTCACGTAGCAACGTAGCCGCGTTGAAGTAGCTGCCAAAAAGCAGAATGAATGCCACCTTCGCCTGCACCCGTGGATCGGCCGCCGCCAGACACGCCAGCGCGCCACCGCCGCTAATCCCGAAAATGCCAATCCGCCCCGCCCCGACTCCAGGCCACCTTTCCAGGCGCAGCACCGCCTGTGTGACCGCGTCGCCGTCGGCTGGCGTCAGCTCCTCCCCGATCAGCGTATGCGTCGTCAGCGCCATAACGACGACTCCCTCGCGCGCCAGCGACTCCGCAAGATTGATGAGCTGCGAATCTTTCCGCTCGTCACCCACCCCCGGGATGATCACAACGCCTTCACGCACGCCCGGCAGCAGCGGTGCCGGCTCGTCCGGCTCGTAGATGTCCAGGTAGACCGTGCCGCCCCGCGAGTCAACCGTCGTCGTGGAATGCCGCACTGGCTCACCGTTCGCGATCAGCGCGCCCGGCTGCTTCGCCGTGACCAGCGCCGGTAGCAGGAGCAGCGCCCGCGCCGCCGCGCGCCCTTGCGGCATCACCGAGAACAGCACGCCAACGAGAAACAGCACTGCCAGTATGCCGCGCGCCGCGTAATGGCGCCGCTTCAACCCCCGCGCGCTGCCTGCCCGCTGTTCAGATGGTGGAGCACCCCGCACACTCCCACGACGGAGTATCTGGTGTAGCATGCGCGCCGCTCCTTCTCTATGCATAATCTACCGCCCAGTATGCCATGCCAGCGCGCGGTGAGCATGTGTCACGCTTCACATCTCGCACAATACAATGCGATAGGCCATTCCGCTTGTGTGCGAAATAGCCTATCGCGGCACCATGCCTTCCGGGAACAGCGGACTCGCTTATGCCAGGGTAAACTGCGGCAGATCGGAGATCCACCATTTTTCCTGCTCGAGCGTGAAGTGGAAGGCGATATTTGCCTTCAAGGTTGCGCCCGTAGACGGATCGGCGATGGTGATGTTCACCTGCACCGATGCGGTAGTTCCGGTCACCTTGTAGGACGAGACATTCACGCCGCACTGGGTGAGTGCGATACCGCTTGGCAATTGGAACCATGCGATAAAGTCAGACTTGCTCACTCCAGCGTCCGGCGCCATCAGACCATAGGCCTTCGTCAGATCGTTCTTCTGATAGTCCGTGCAGAACGCCTGCGCCACCAGCAACGGCCGGTAGTCCGAACCCAGAATGGACGTATCGATCGTGGCGATCTTCCACGCGCCGCTCTCGACATCCAGCGCCACGTTCCCCGTCTTCGCGCCAAGTTTCGCGCGTGTCACGCTCACCGTCAGCGTCGTGGCGGTATCCGTATTGCCGGTCCCAATGGTGACCAGCGAACAGGCGGAGAGTGTGCCGTCATATTTATCGTCGAGCTTGGCGTTCGTCACGAAGTCACTCTCGGAGATTGCCCCCTGCGGTGTCGTGCCAAGTATCCCATACGCTGTCTCATAGTCACCCGTCTGCAACGCCTGACAGAACCCATTGACCGTCTGCAGCGCACTCAGATTGATGCCCAGCAGTGACGTATCGAGCGAATCGACTTTCCAGGAGCCGTTCTCATTCTTGAGCAAAATCTGCCCGGTTAATTGCCCCTGCTTACCGCGCGTCATCACAGCCTGGAGCGTCGCGGTGCTGGCGCCGAAACTGTACGTGTAGGCATTGCTGCCCGCCGCCTTATCGCACTGCGTCACCGTCCCCTCCACCGCGTCCAGCGCCTGCGCACCCTTGGTGAAAAGGTCCGAGCTGTATGTTCCCCGCAATGTCGAGGAGAACATACCGTAAGCCGCCGAATAGTTCTGCGCCTTCAGGTCGCCACAGAACTGCGTAGCCGCCACCGCGGGCGCGCCCAACGAGTTCACCACATACGCCGCGCCGCCTCCCACCAACAGCAGCAACACCGCCACAATAGCCAGCGCGATGAACAGCGGCTTCTTACTGCGCTTTGTCGCGGGAGCGCCACCCCCGAGTGTTTGCGAAGGCATGCCCCACTGCGGCTGGCCATACATCGGCATCGAAGGCGCCGCCGGCTGACCATAGAGCGCCTGTGACGGAGAGCCAGGATACCCCGGAAGCTGCTGCGAGGGTGTGCCCTGATATCCAGGCAGCGCTTGCGATGGCGTGCCGGGATACCCAAAATTCCCCTGGTATCCTGGAAGCTGCTGTGACGGCGTGCCAGGGTACCCATACGGCGGCATCGGTGTGGCCGGCTGCGCGTACGGATCACCCATGCCAGGCATCATTCCGCCTTGATTCGTCTGGTCAACTCCTGGCGACATCGGTTGCGGCGCATATGGCTGCCCAAATGGGGCCGAGGGGGGCGCACCATAGGAATATGGATTTGGGGTAGGTGGCTGTTGGCCATATCCCGGCTGCGCGGATGCGGGCTGGTCATACGGGGAGGGGATCGGTGGCATCGGCGTCTGCCCATACGGTGAGTCCTGCCGCGCCGGCGCATTCGGATCAGTATTAAAGGGTGTCGGATTCGCGGGTTGCTGCGGTGCCGGCTGCTGGGCGGGCGTGCCCGGATACAGCTGCGAGTCGTCTGGCCAGTTCGGATTCGACATCAATTCATCCTTCTTCGGCCTCACGTTGACGTGATGGCATGGTGCTACCGGTTGGAAAATAATACCCCTTCCGCCGATATAACGAGGCACCACACGAGCGGTATACATGACCTGCATGCGCCAGCGGCAAGAAACGCACAAATAAAGAAAGGGCGGCCTTTCGACCGCCCCACTTTGTATCTCGCTGGCATCTCGCCGGGCCGTACGCTCTTCTCTGCCAGCTCGCCGGGCCGTACGCTCGTCTCTGCCATCTTCCATCGCTGATGTAGGGGCGCAGCAGGCTGCGCCCGTCCGGGTCGCGGGTGCGGCACCTTCCTCCACGCGCGCTCATCTGCCCTACAGCCGCGACGAAATCTCCATGCGCGGCGCCATCTCGCGCTCGAAATGCCCCGTATCTCCGCAGGCGTAGCACTCATCTGGCATCCGTCCATGCTGAATCGCTCCGCACGTCGGGCATATCCACCGGCTGGCGATCATGCGCACGATATCCGCCCGGCTCACCACGCCGACAATCTGCTCCCCACGCAGCACCGGCACGCGCTTGTAGCGATTACTCGTCAAAATCAGCGCAATCTCATCCACAAGCGTCTGCTCCTGCACGCTCACCACCCGCTGCGTCATGATATCGCGAACGGACTCGCCCTCCTTGCCAATAATATCCGCCTGCGTGACGATGCCCACCATCCGCTGCTCACCGTCCACCACAGGCATACCTGAGATGTGATAATCCGCCAGAACCCGCGCGGCGTCCCGCAAGGACACCTCCGGCGTGATCGTGATGACGTCATGTGTCATGATGTCTCGTGCTTGCATCGGGGTTTTTCCTCCTTCATTGGGGCGCTGGACCCCCCGCGACCGCTGGCAACCCGTCTCCGTTGACGGCGCCTTGCGCGGCATTGTATCACGTATCCTGAGAGTACGTGCTCAGCCACCGCTCGCAAGCGTCGTGCCGTTCGTTTCCCCCTTGCCTGCTCGTCACGCCACCCGCCATCCTCAGAAAGTGAGACCTCGCCGTATGTCATCCCAACCCGACGATGCCGCCATCGCCCCTCCCGCCGGCGACCCCCTTGGCGTCCTCACCGCCACCGCTGAAGTCGTCCGCGCCGCCCGCCTTGTCCGTGTGGACTGGCCCGCCATCGAAACGCTGGCCGGACGCTGGGCCGCCCTGCCCTGGCCCGAACAGGCCGGTCTCGATGCCCTCCACTTCACCGATGGCACCGAGCGCACCGCCAACTGGGTGCTGCTGTTGGACGCCCTCAACTTCTGTTTCTGGGGCGATCCCGGCCAGCCCCGCTGGCGTGTCGCATGGCGCAACCAGACACTCGACGGCTACGCGGCCCTCGCCGCCGCCCTCACGCGCGCTATTGAGGAAGATCATCCCCTCTGGGACGCGGCATTCCTCGCTAATCTTCCCGCAGCCAGCCTGCAAGAAATCCTCCGCCCCATCCCCGGCAGCCCGCCAATTCCGCTCTTCGACGCGCGCCTCGCCAATGCTCGCGAGGTTGGCCGTGTCCTGCTGGACCTCTACGCCGGCCAGTTCGCCGCCGCCTGTGACGCCGCCGCCGGCAGCGCGCCCGCCCTGGCGCTGCTCCTCGCCCGCGATTTCTCGTCCTTCGCCGACATCGCGGACTGGCATGGTCGCCGCGTTCCCTTCCTCAAGCGCGCCCAGATCTGCGTCGCTGACCTCCATACCGCCTTTCACGGCGAGCGTTGGGGCGCGTTCCACGATCTCGACCAGCTCACCGCCTTCGCCGACTACAAGCTCCCGCAGCTCCTCCGCGCCGCTGGCGTCCTCGTCTACGCCTCCGACCTCGCCGCCCGCATAGACACCTTCACCCTCATCCCTGCCGGCAGTGACGAAGAGATTGAGATCCGCGCCGCCACCATCTGGAGTGTTGAGCTACTGCGCCGCGCCCTCGCCCAGCACGGTATCGCCCGCCCCGCCAGCGCCATAGACTACCGCCTCTGGGCCGAAAGCCAGACGAAATCCCCTGGCGAGCGCCCCTACCACCGCACCCGCACCATCTTTTACTAGGTCGTGTTGACAGTAGACCTTTCTCAGTGCATTGATCTGGCTATGTCAGTCGGCCCCAAACACCGGGAAAACTCAGATGAATAAATCAAAAATGGCGGTTACGAGCATGGATGCGTCAATCGCCGAGCTTGCAAACAAAACCGACCACAAGATATTGGCAATCTGGGCTGCTGACTGTGCTGAGCGTGTGCTGCCATACTTTGAAGCAAATTATCCAGCGGATAGCCGCCCTCGAAAAGCCGTCGAAGCATGCCGAGAATGGGCACATACGGGCGTGTTTAAGATGGCTGATGTACGTAAGACGTCACTTGCGGCTCATACGGCTGCTCGTGAAGTGGGCGATGATCATGCGGCTCGCGCGGCGGCCCGTGCGGCAGGTCAAGCGATGGCAACCGCACATGTTCCCGCGCATGCCATCGCCGCGGCTATTTACGCGGCAACCGCTGTCCGCGATGCTCCTCACTCCGCTGATGCTGACGCTGCCACCTATGAGGAACGAGTGTGGCAATATCAACACCTACTCGCATTGGGAGAAAACGTGGCCGCCCGCGCAGAGCGCCTACGAACATAGGGTATAGTTCGTAATGTTACGGCGTATGCGACACACTCACACCGATTTGTCCTGGGGTGTTGGCGTTCTCGCTACCCTGGTGCGGGTGGGATGAGCCGCGGCGGCTTGTAGGGCCGTCCGGTGGACGCCCGCGACGCCGTCCGGCGGCAACCGCCCACAACCATGTGATATTCCACCAGCAAATTGAGAAGATCAGGCATACGGTCAATGCGAACACGAGCGGAAGCGCTGCCAGAGCAGCCCCAGCCACCCGACGCGGGTAGCACCTCACCCCGCCGCGCGCCCGCCAACCCGCTGCGTCGTCTGGGCGCCGCTGGTGTCCGCCGCTTCACCCGGCTCGACCGCGCCGATCGTATCGCCGCCGTCCTGCTCACCCTCGCCGCGCTCTATCGCCTCTTTCTCATCCTACGCGGCTGGCCCGCCCTCGACAGCGACGAAGCCATCATCGGCCTCATGGCCCGCCACATCCTCTCCGACGGCCAGCTCCCCTATTGGTTCTGGGGCCAGCAATACATGGGCGCGTTCCAGGCATACTTCGCCGTACCCTTCTTCGCCGTCTTCGGCTCCTCCGCCCTCACGCTCCACTTCACCGTCCTTCTGCTCACCGCCGGCTGGCTCGCCGTCATGTATCGCCTTGGCCGCGCCGCGTTCGGCCCCGCCGTTGGGCTACTCACCCTCGGCTGGCTCAGCTTTGGCCCCGCCGTCGGCGTCCTGCGTCAGCTCACCGCTATCGGCGGCTATCAGGAGATGCTGCTCTTCGGCGCCCTCATCCTCTGGGGCGTCTGGTCACGTCTGCGCCAGCCATCGCCACTCCCCCACACGCGCCAGGAATGGCGCCGCTGTCTGCTCACCTACGCCGGTATTGGCCTCGTTGGCGGCCTCGGCCTCTGGTCTGACCTGCTCATCCTTCCTATTCTCGTGGTCGCCGCCATCACACTCCTCGCCGCCCGCCCCCGCGAAATCTTCCATGTAACCGGCATCGTCCTCGTGCTCGCCTTCTTCGTCGGCGGCTTCCCCTACATCAGCTACAACATCACCAACAAGAACGCTACCTACAAACAGATCGTCCGCCAGAGCCGCCCCGAAGGTCATGCCAATTCACTGCCCGCCCCACAAGACTGGCAGGCGCAGATCGGCGAGACGCTCGCCGTCGCCCTCCCCGCCACTCTCGGCAGCCCACATGTCTGCCTCAATCAGGGCAACGTATGGCACGCCTACCCCCCAGCCGAAGCCGCCAACACCCACACCTCCGGCGGCCTCTGCGCCAACGCTAATATCGCCTTCTCGCTCTCTGTGATCGCCATCTATCTGCTCGTCGCCTGGCAGCTCATACTTCTCGCCTGGCGCTGGCTGCTCACCCTGCCCTGGTCGCCCGCCGCGCGGCGGGCATGGCTGGCGCGCGGCGGCTGGCCTGGAGTCATCTCCCGTCATCGCGCCGGCAAGCTGAATATTTCCCGCCGCTGGCTCCAATTCATGCTGCTTGGCGTTGGCGCTATGACCCTCGCCCTCTATACCACCTCCATAGACGCCCAGCGCTACCAGTTCACCTCCGCGCGATACCTCCTGCCCCTCTATCTCACCGTTCCCATCCTCTTCGGTGTCCTCTGGCGCTGCGCCGCTCCCATCCTCCGCCCGCTCTCCCTGGCCGCGCTCCGTCGCGCGCTACCACTGCGCGCTGGCGGGATAGCGCCGCCAGGTGAGGGGAGGCGCTTCCCTCGAAACCCGCTTGCCGTGATCGCCGCCCTCGCGCTGGTCTCCCTCTGCGCCCTCAGCCTCTCTGGCGGCGCGCTCACCTTTGCTCGCTCCCTCGACACCAGCCAGTTCGCCCAACCTGTCGTCCCCACCGATCGCACGCTGCTCGTATTCCTCGACACCCATCACATCACAGCCTTCTACAGCGACTATTGGGTCTGCTACCGTATTGCGTTCGAGACAAACGAGCGCCTCCTCTGCGCGGTTCGCGGTCAGAACGGCGACATCGGCCTCGAGCTTATCAACAACCGCAACGACGGCTACATCCATCGCATGGCCCAGATTCCCCATCCCGCCTACATCATTCCCGCTGGCTCTGCCGAAGACATCCACTTCACCACGGAAGCCCGCGCCGCTGGTCTCCCGTACGCCGGCTACCAGCGCGCCCTCGTCGCCGGCTACGCCATCTACTACTATTTGTGACCGACTTCCCCCACCTGTACTGGGATCGCCCGTGTCCGCACCTGGCCGTCCGCGACCGTGCCTGCCCGTCGCCTGCTCCGCCGCCATGTGCTATGCTTTCCGTATCCACCCACATTGGCGCGCCTCATTCGGAATACTGCTGAGTCCTTGCAGATCAATAGGTTTCAACCCGACTCGCACCGCACCCGCGAACGACAAGTACCCGGCTGGATTCCCTTTCAACCGCTCGCCACTCACTCCACGCCACCACGCCGCGAGGTCCACCATGCGCATCGCACAAACGCCACGCAGTCGCGCTTCCCATTCTACCCATCTGCCACACACGTTGACCTCAGATTCCGGCAGAATCGGTAACCGATTACCTGGTGAAATCTCGCATTCCGGCAGAATCGGCAACCAGATTTCAGATTCCGGCAGAATCGGCAACCGCGCCCCTGTCTCGTCAACTTCATTTTTCGGCAGAATCGGCAACCATCTCTGCCTCCCCTCGCCTCGCGGGAGAGGGGCCGGGGGTGAGGTTCCCGGCAAAAACGGCAACCGCCTCTCCCCTCGCCGCGCCCGCTGCCGGGGCGCTGCCTGCTGCGCCCATCCCCGCCTATCCGTAGGGGCGCTGCCTGCTGCGCCCGCCAGGGCTGCGGTTCCCATTTCCGGCAGAATCGGCAACCGATTACCTGGCGAAATCTTAGATTCCGGCAGAATC
>DATGEP010000104.1:0-10284 GCA_035310125.1 Ktedonobacterales bacterium | reverse complement strand
AACGGGTTGGGGACGGCGAAACCTCCCCAGTGAGAGAGTCCTCGGCCTGTCGATGACCCCTCTGCGCTTCACCTGATGCCACAAACTGCCCGCGGCCATGCTACGTATACGTGCGAGACTGGCCGTTTTTCAACACGCTGACGGGTTTTGCGACGTGACGAGCAGGGTCTAGTTCACTATGTGATGGCATCTTCCGAAGGGTCGGTCCAGCCAAGGGGTAGGGCGAGGAGCCAGTCGCCGTTGGGGTTTCGCACGGCATCACAAAGGTTGACATAGATATAGTTGCCGTATCGCTTCAATGATGAAGGGAAGCGTGGGAGATTGGTGGGCAACATCACCTGAGGCGTCCATGCGGAGGCGGCAATCGCCGTCCAGTCCACGTCGAAGCGGCCGGCATCGGGATGGCCAGGAGACTTGGCCAAGCCGCTGACGAGGCGGTGCCATGTAAACTCGTGCACTGCGGCCAGAGGGCCGGAGAGAAAGCCAAGCATCTGTGGCTCTAATGCTGGTGGACATGACCGGTCTACCCGGCGCAGGGACGCCACGACGGTTGCCTCATCCGCCCCGAAGACGAAACGGCGTGCTCGCTGTGCCAGCGCCGTATTCAACGTCAGGTGGTTCCCCGGCGTGAGTTGGCCGCGTTCGATGACGGGCCTCCATTCGCCCTGCCGCGCCGAGACAATCGCGCCGGCCCGCCGTGGCACGAGACCAAGCACGTACCGATGGCCAAGCGGGACAGCCATGCCCAGTTCTCCTTGGGGTGTCATGAAGGGCGCATAGCCGCCATCATTCGTGATGAGTGAATCGCTGCCAATCGCCGTCATGAGCAGCCATCGGGCCGCCAACACGGGTCCAACCAGTCGCTGCAACTCAAATAACCGAGCATGATTGGTATTATCTGCCCGAACATGGCCAGCTATCGGACCGATTCTTTGCTCGAACCGTTCGGTGAAATCCTGGCCGCGAACCAGCAACGCAGCGACAAATGGTACCAATACCGTTGCCCACGTCGTGGCACGGATGCTGCCATTGACTAACGCTTCAACAGCATGCGCAAGCTGAGTTTCATAGCCCTGCCACATGCGTTCGATACGTTCTGGGTCTTCTTGTGGATAGAGGACCGTGTAGAGGCCGCGAACCGCGCCGATGCTCCCAGCGGTCGCCGGAAAGGTACGCGTGGTCCGCTTGTTGCCGACGACGACGACGCTGTCTCTCCGTGGACTGGCGACGGCATTGGAGAATAACGCCAGGTAGGTGGCTGGCAACGTGTGGTGCAGGGGTGACATCGCACTTAATCGAAAACGCCCAAGCAACCGCATAGCTGCTCAGGCGTGTGCTTCAGCACTGCGCCGAACGGCGCAGGCTACCCTTGACAACAAGTCTGCCACAACGACGAGGGGGTGGGCAACCCGCTGGCCCGCCGGTGGCCGTGGCAGACCCTACAGCCGTTGGGTCGCACCGCTCAGGAAGTGCGCTTCCAAATTGCGCACGGCGGTGTCGCTCAGGTGGTACTTCTGGCCAGCTTGCCGGATGCGGCGCAGGGCATCGGCGATGATGGCCTCTGCTCCGAGCACGTGCACGTCGTACGGCAATCTCCGGCCGCTGCACGGCCTGGTCGATCGTGCCCAGCATGGTGAGCTGCATCGAGGGTCCGTTGTAGCGGAACTCCGGCAGGCTCGCGAGCAGCGCCGGCAGCTCCGGGAGCTGCGCATCGAGTGCGCGCCACCAGTCCCGCGCCTCGGGAATCTCATAGACCTCGCGCGGGTCGCGGCTAAAGCCGGAAAACGTCAGGGCCACATGCGCGGCGACATTGCCGAAGCCCCGTTTCTTGATGGTGGTGTGCAGGCGGTGGAGCAGCGGCGCCGTGACGAGGCCCTCGGTGTGCTCTTTCTCGATGGGATAGAAGAAATAGCCGCGCCGCTCCAGTGCCTCCTGGACCGGGCGCAGCAGGTCAAATCGCTCGCTAAAAAAGTCTGGCGGCTCACGTTCTCCCATCGATAGTAATTGAATTCAGTATAGTATGGATACGAACAGCAAGCAAGCAGAAGCGGGTGGCTTTGTCTGCTACGCGTGGGCTGAGTATCGTGAGGGCCGCGATGTCGTCGCCGGAAGCTGCCAGATGGCCCTGTACGGCTGGCCCGACTGTCCTGCGCCGGTCCGTACGCAAGTCGCCGGGCTTGTGGAGCACGTGACCGACCTGATGGGCGCGGCGCTCGCGGGCGTCTACCTGCATGGCTCGCTCGCCTACGGCTGCTTCAACCCGGCGTCAAGCAACCTCGACCTGCTCGTGCTCTCCTCACGCCCGTTGCTGCGCGACACGAAGCTGGGCGTAGCGCAGTCCTGCTTGCGCCGCTCCCTGCAGCCGGCGCCGGTCGAGCTGCGTGTGCTGGCGCCTTCTGACCTTGTGCCGTGGCAGTACCCGACCCCCTCCCAGTTCCACTTCAGCGAGCAATGGCGTGAGCGCCTGACCGCCGAGACCACGACCACCGCCTGGCTGCGCTGGCCCGCAGGGCAGCAGGGCACTGACCCCGACCTGGCCGCGCACGTGACGCTCACGCGGGCGCGAGGGATTGCCCTGGTGGGCAAGTCCCCGGCCGCGGTCTTCCCCGACGTGCCGGCGGCGGACTACCTGGCGTCCATCACCGCCGACAGCGAAGCCGCCCTCACCCAGCCGCTGACCAATCCCGTCGCGACGGTCTTAAACCTCTGCCGCGTCGCCTGGTATCTGCGGGCGCAGGTCTTGAGTTCGAAGGAAGAGGCCGGCGTCTGGGCGCAGGAGGCGGTGCGGGCGGCGCACAAGGAGTTGGTCAGCCAGGCGCTAGCCGTCTATCGCGGCAGCAGTGAACCGGTGGTCTGGGAAGCCGAACCAATGCGCCGTTTCGGCCACCAGGTGCTGGCCGCAGCAACCACCGGCCAGACCGAGGAGTTGCGCGGGCCGGCCCGCCAGCTCTCGCTCGGCGACCACTGATGCCGCTGGCACCGTCACGACACCCAGCGTTGAGCGCGTTGCCGGCCGTCGTGCGCTTCCAACAGTACGCCCGCTTCGAGCGCCGCGACCCGACGGAGAACGTGCAGCGCTTCTACACCCTGACCTGGCAGCCGCTGCTCTGGAGTGGCGGGTCACTCGTGCGCACCTGGGGTCGTGTCGGCACGCACGGGCTGAGCACAACGGCCGACTTCCCCGACCGAGCCAGCGCCCAGCCGCTCGTGGAACGCCTCATCCGCAGACGCCTGACGCGCCGGTACGCGTTGGTGGATTGGGCGTGAAGAACGCGGGAGCCACCGAGCACGCCTATGCCCTGGCGGCCTGCGGCCACTGTGGGGTCGGCGTGCTCGTGCGTGAGGCACCCGCCTGTCCCCTTCAGCCCCATCCCCTCTGCTCTGATTGCCTGGCCGCCGTGCAGCAGCTCATCAGCGACCTCAAGGCGCAAGGGCATGACCCGTTCGCGCCACGCCGCCGGCGACGGAAGCGCTACTGACCGTGAACCGGCCCGCACAGCGCAGAGAGACCTCATGTACATGAGTGAATATCTCACCTTATTGACATATGCACTGTATCGCCGGTATACTGCAGGGCTGAAAGGAGACCTATGGTGACCAAACGGATGTCGGCCAAAGAGGCCCGCGAAAATTTCTCCGACGTGCTCGGCATCGTCTTCTACGGCAAGGAACCGATCATCGTCGAACGCAAAGGCAAGCCGATGGCGGTGCTGATTAGCCCCGAGCAGTACGAACGCTATGAGCAGCAGGTGATGGAGCGGCTCGGTCAGGTCGTGGACGAGCTGCGCCAGCACAATGCGAACGCCGACCCCGAAGAACTCCAGCGTGATATCGACGAGGCGCTGACCGAGGTTCGCCGCGAGCGGCATGAGCGCGAGCCCACCCCGTAAGCTGGTCCGCGCGACGGTCGATGCCAACCTGCTCGTCAGTGGCCTGCTCTGGTTCGGCGTACCGGGCCAGCTCGTCGACGCCTGGCTGGCCGGGCAGTTTCGGCTGGTGACCGCACTGCCCCTGCGGGAGGAACTGGCTGACGTGCTCACCCGGCCGAAATTCGCGCGGCGTGGCCTCACCCCGGAGCGCCTCGCTACCATCCTCGATGCCCTCGCCGCATCTGACCAGGCGACCTTGCTGCCCACGCTTCCCATTGCCGTGCGCGACCCCGATGACGCCATCTACCTCGCCTGTGCCCTGGGCGGCCAGGCCGACTACCTGGTCACGGGCGACGACGACGTGCTCGTGCTCGACGGCGAGCCGGCGCTGGGCACCCTGCGCATCGTCACGGTACGCGCGTTCCTGGGCGTCATCGGCGTTGCGCCGCTGACCCCGCCGCGGGAGGAATCGGAGCCACGATGACCGAACGCGAGCCGACCGAGCCTCCCTACTGGACCATCGACGAGGCCATTGGCGAGGTGCACTTCTGGGGCGAACCGTGGGCGCTGCGCCTGGCCGTCCATCTCTCCGAGGAGCGCTACAGCGGCCTGCGCCAAGAAATCGTGCCGCTGCGCACGGTCCGTGGCAGACGGACGTATGTCCATGCCCGGCCCTACCTGCTGGTCCCGGACCTGACGTTGGGTATCCGTTTCTCTGACCAGCCGCAGCAAGGCGGCTTCGTCGGCGCAGTTCGCGAGAGCCGGTGGGACGGGATGCGCCATGAGGACGTGGGCAAGGCCCAGGCGTGGGCCTATCCCGCCGACCGGCTCGTGGTCTTGTTCGAGTGCTTCTTCGAGGAGCGGTATCAAAGCGGCGCGGCAGCCGAGGACCCGAACCTGCGACGGCTCTGGCAAGCCTTCGCGGGGTTTCTCGTCGGCTGGTTCCCCGAGACAGAGCAGCTCGTCACGCCCGCCGACGACCCGCTGTACGAGCGCGAGGACTATCAGCGCTTTCTTGCAGGGCTTGGCTATGTTCGGCTGAACGAGCGGGCCTTCGCTCGGTCCCGTTGACCAGCCTTGCTCTACCAAAGCGTATCGCGATATCGGCAACACCTTGCGCCAAGCGATAACCAAGCTCGGTAGCAAGACCAAGGCCTTGTAACGGCAACGGCACGTATATCCTTCACACGTGGTCGTTCCACAGATGATACGCGCGTATCGTCGCTCCACCGTGTTGACAACGACCCTATAGTTTACTATACTATCATCTCTATGTACCAAGAACCTGAACCAAAAACGGTCCATGTGACGCGTCACAGTGCGCTTGCTCGGGCCATTCGTCATGCCATCAAACATGATATGCCAGTTTACGTTGCCATTGGTGATGAGAACTACCATCTGGTCGTGTCCTGTATGACCACGCAGTACACGACTGACGTGGTCTGCCGACACCCGGAGGAACGCCAGCCGCCGCTGGCCAAGACAGCACGGCCATGGGAGACCATCCCCGAACTCCAGGTCAAACACCGGCCGCTCAGCTACGACGACCGGTTCCTGACGGCTTCGTCCCCAACACAGGGGTAGCCAGCCCGCTTCGTACGCGGACGCCACGTCTGGCGCGCGCTGGCCGCTCGCATGGCGTGATAGAATACTTAGTCAGAAGGATACACACTTATGACCCAGCATCCAGAACACGCCGGCTTTCAGGTCAGCAACAGCCAGCCCTTAATCGCCATCCCGTGGGATGACCACGGCCGCCAGGGCACGCGCTACTTCACCGACGAGGCCGAGGCCGACGCTGCCCTAGGCTCCGACGTGACCACCGATGCGCTCAATCTGGCGGGAGCGTGGAGCGATTTGGACTTCGATGAGCTGGTCGATGCGCTCGACCGCATCCGCCATGAGCGCACGCCGACGCCACCCATCGACCTCGACCGATGAGGCGCTCCCTGCTCGATACGGCCCCGTTGGCCGCGTACTTCTTGGGTCGACGCACTGCCGTCCAACGCCTCCGTCCCTGAGTGGCTATCGTCTGTCGCCTGGAAGAAGCGCACCTGGCTCTTGGCCATAGCATCGTAATCGAGAGTGCTTTCAACAATAGTACGTGTGTTGATGATTCTTCCACCGTTGTGCTAGAATAGCGGCAACGATGAATTTCGGAGTCCACCTCATGGCAGGCGTCAAACGGCGTGTCCGGATTGCCGACCAGGGTCAGATTGCCTTGCCGGCGAACTTTCTGCGGAAGCACCGGCTCAAGGCCGGCGATGAAGTCGCCCTTGAGGAGACCGATCAGGGGGTGGTGATCACCCGCGAGGAACCCATGTACACCGAACACGAATCATTGCTGTTTGCTAAGCCCAGTCCCACGGAGATTGCCCGGCGGCAGGTGCTGTTTGCCCAGGTCATGGCCCACCGCCAGGCACGCGATATCCGACCACTAACCAGCACAGACCTAGTGCATTTGGCGCGAACCGAGGAAGGGAGCACGGATGACCCAGGCGCCTGACCGCCTGGTCCCCGACGCCTCCGTCGCGGTCAAGTGGCATTTGACCGACGAACCCGCCACCGCCCAGGCCGTCGCGGTGCTCGCCGCCTACACGGCCGGTGACCTCGCTCTCGTGGCTCCAGACCACTTCCGCTACGAAGTCCCTGCCGCGCTCCGCGCCGCGACCCGGCGCAAGCCACCACGGCTCACCCGCGCACAGGCGGAACAAGCGGTCGCCGAGTTTCTCGGGTTCGCGATCCCGACCGTCAGCGATGACGCCCTGGTGACGGACGCCTGGGCTGCGTCCTACACCTACAACTGCGGTTTCTACGACTCCCTCTATGTCGCGCTCGCCCAGCGCCTAGCCATCCCATTTCTTACGGCCGACGACAAGCTGTACCAGAACCTCCGGCAGCTGCCGGAGGTCATCTGGCTAGCTGACTGGGCTCCCAACGCTAGTCAGCCACTCGACGACACGCAGCCGCCGGCTCCCTGACGTGGTGCCGAGGGTTGTGACCACCCTCGGCCGCCGCCAGCCCAGAGGTCGCCCCGGCCTCGGCGCCTCTTGTTTCGGGCTAACTCACGCATAGTTGTCATAACCTATGCTGACGTCTCTTGCTTTTTTCTTGACATTCGCTGAAACTCTGTTGTTATATAAGGATAGTTTGCCCGATTTTGGAGTAGGAAATGGCCAAGTTGGCCCCAAGTCGGCCATTCAGTCCGATGGACTTGCCGTACCTTGCCTATTTCAAGTTGAAGGAAGAGCCGTTCTCGACGGTGCCATCGCCGCGGTACTTCTTTCTGTCGAGTACGCACGCCACCGCCCTGGAGAAGACGGCCTTTGTGGTCGGCGCCAAGAAGGGGCTGGCAGTCGTCTTCGGCGACACCGGCACCGGCAAGTCGAGCCTGTCCCGGCTGCTCCACCAGAAGTTTCTGGATAACAACTTCCTGTCCACGCTCATCACGAACCCGAACTACCCGACGGCCAACAGCTTCATCCGCACCATCGCCCAGGAGCTGGGCGTGCCCAGGACCGACCGCAGCTTCAAGGGCACGCTCGATTTGCTCAAGGGCTTCCTGTTCGACCAGGCGGTCGAGCAGCAGCGCACGGTCGTGCTGATCATCGACGAGGCCCAGACGCTCAAGCCGCCGCTGATTGAGGTACTGCGCCAGCTCGCCAACTACGAAACCAACGACATGAAGCTCCTCCAGCTCGTGCTGTTCGCTCAGGACGAGCTGCGCGACACGCTGGCCAAGCCGAAGCTGCGCAACTTTCGCAGCCGCATCGTCTTCCCGTCCACGCTTGAGCCGCTCACCCAGGAGGAGCTGGCGGATATGCTCCAGTTCCGCTGGCAGGTCGCCTCGGGCAGCATGCGCCATCCCTTCACGCTGGAGGCCATTGCAGCACTTTATAACCACTCCAACGGCATGCCGCGCGAGGCCAACATCCTGGCCGATAACGCGCTGCTTTTGGCCTACTACCAGAAGCAGACCGACATCGACGCTGAGCTGATTAACCAGGTGGCCAACGACCGGCAGGCCAACCTGCAGGCGACCCGGAAGGGAGGCCGCTGATGGCCCAGAAGAGCCCGTTCGCCGGCATGTCGCTGACCGACCAGACGCCGCTCCGCCCACGACCAGCCGGACCGGACCAGCGCCTGTTTAGCCAGCCAGCCACAGCGGAGCCTGACGCCGAGTCCGAATCCGAGCAGTCAACCACGACACCAACCAAGCAACCGACCAAGCCACGTACCAATGCCGCACGACCGCATGAAACCACGGCGGGAACCGTGAAACCAAGACACCATGATACCACGGTATCCTCATGGCCGGATGACTGGGTAGCCGCTACGGCGCGAGCGCTGCGCCGGCCGGGCAAAGAGAGCGCCACGCTGCGCCTGACCCCAGAGGAAAAGACCCAGCTGCGCGACCTGGTCTACAGCTACACACGACAGGGCCGGCGTACGTCGGAGACAGAACTGATTCGCGTAGCCATCGCCACGCTGTTGGAGGACTACCGGACGAACGGCCAGACCAGTGCGCTCGCGCGCGTTATGACCGCCCTCGAACCGTGATTTCGTGACACCACGCTACCGTGATACCACGACACCACGAACAATTGATTGAGGAGAATGACTTCGGCCGCACCACAAGCACGGTGCGGCACGGCAAAAAGAAAAGCGCCTGACGGTCGGAAGGTCCGGCCACCAAACGCTCATCCCTGGCAGGTTGAGCATAGCAGCGGACCGTCCTGGCCTTCAAGCCGAAGGAGGTCCTGCTTATGCCAACTACTGAGCCCGACAGTGCCAAGGTCAACACCCAGCTTGAGGCGCTAATCCGCACGCTGCTGACGGACCGGCCAATCGCCTACCACGCCACGGTCGCCAAAGCGACCGGCTCGGCCACGGCCGGGCTCCTGCTGTCGCAGTTTCTCTACTGGACCCCGCGCACCGACGACCCGGACGGCTGGTTCTACAAGACCCAGGCCGACATCACGGACGAAACCGCCCTGACGCGCTGGGAGCAGGAGGGCGCCCGCACCCGCCTCAAGAGCCTCCGAGTCCTGGAGGAGAAGCGGCGGGGCGTGCCCGGCAAGATGTACTTCCGGGTCAACTTCGCGCGCCTGCAGGAGCTGTTGGTTTCCCACAATGTGGAAAAACCACATTCTACAATGCGGAAAAACCACATTGTGGAAGCCACGCCGCCAGCCCCCCACAATGAGGAATTTCCACAAAGTGGGAAACCCGCAAAGCACAATGTGGGAAACCATCATTCTATTTCAGAGATTACTTCAGAGATTACATATTCTGATTCTGAGGTCAGACGGGCTTCGCCACTTGAGGTTCAGATTGGACCGGTTGAGGGAGAAGCCGTTGCTCCAAGACCACCCCACAGCGCTTCACCACCCAACGATGCGGGGCTCGACGCGGCTGTCGCCCAGGCGTGCTTCGTACTGACCGGCGGAGCAGCCGAGCTGGTGTCGCATCAGACCCAGGCAAAAACGCTCTGGCAGCACTCGAATCTGTCCGCAAGCGCGTTTGCGCTCCTCCTTGCCGACGTCTGCGCAACGGTCCAGCAGCAGCGGCGCCGGGTGCACAAACCGATGGCCTATTTCTTCCGCTGCCTGCGCGACCGGCTTGATCATCCGGCCCACGCCGACGAACCCGCGAGCACCGACCCAGCAGCGGCGGAGGACGAGACCGAAACGTGGGTGCTCCTGCCCGCGGGGACGGACACCAAGCGGCTCTGGCAGCGGGTGCTCACGCGGCTGGAAGACCAGGTGACGCGCCCCATCTTCGAAACCTACCTGCGCGACACCGCCGGCATCGGTATCGCCGACGGTCGGCTGGTGGTGGAGACGCCGAGCGAGTTTGCGGCCGAGGGGCTGGCGAGCAAATACAACCTCACCGTCAGCCAGGCGCTGACGGCTGAAGAGGGCATGCCTATCGCCGTGGACTTTGTGGTCAAACCGGACGCCGCGACCGGTCCGCAGAACAGCCCGGCTGAGGCGCTGAGACGGCCCAGAAAGGCCCGATCCGCAGCGGACGGTGTTTCGGGATAGCCGGCGCCGAAAACGCGATTTTATTGGCGCTGAGCGCCTTGCGTCCGAAACGTATTCGAGGACAGTAGATGTTCATGAATACCTACTGTCCTCGATGACAAACCGTGCTCACCCCACGCCGAGCGGGGCGTGTTCCCCGCTGCAGTTCCGAGTGCAGGTCCACGCTGTCGTGGAGACTGCTGCCGTCATTCCCTGCTTGCACACCACCTGTACGCAAAACACCGGCATGAACCGCCCCGGGTTTCATAGAGACTCGGGTTATTGGGAAGCAGCCAGTGGAAGCGGCTGCTGCTCATCGTAGTACAGGGCCTCGAACTCCGCTGGCGGCGCCATGCCTAACTCTCCATGGAGCCGGCGGCGGTTGAACC
>DATGEP010000103.1:0-27769 GCA_035310125.1 Ktedonobacterales bacterium | reverse complement strand
CGGCCCTCCATTCTCCAGTTCCGATGCCCAGGCCGCCGATTGGAATGATTTCCCCATCGTCGCCCGCTTTGTAGATCGCGGCAACCTCCTCTCATCCACCTCCGACATCGCCGCCCTGGAGCTGTTCGGCAGCAGCGTCGTCGCCACCGACCCCTTCGACCTCGCCCGCACCCTCCGCTCAGCCGAGGCCAGCCCCACCGACGACGGCGGCGAGCTATGAGCGCACCATCCCACCCGTATGCGGTACACTGCGGGCAAACTGCGCCACCTATACGCCAGCTTGATCGCTAGCGAGGCTTCCATAGCGTTCGCACATGCTAGAGAAGGCAGGCTGCCCTTTCTCGTTGGGTGACTTCGGCGGCGCCTCGTCAAAACAGATGAAGGCGCCGCTCTCCAACCCCAAACCTGCGTAACCGTCTCCCGTTACCGTATCCCGTCGCCTCGCGTGTTATGTCCAAGGATGTCCACTCGTACCCGTTTGCTTGACCACCCGCCACCACCGCGCTACACTGCCGGAGAATCACACAGCAGGGGAGACACTCATGCCATTCGCGCGACCAGTACAATCCCGACGCATCCCAACCATGCGCCATCTCCGCACGCTCCTCGCGCCCGCATTGATCGCGCTGGTCCTGCTTACCGGCTGTGCCTCTCCCATCTCCGCCGCACCCCCCTCATCTGGGCAGTCCGGCAAAGCAGCCAGCGGCGCCGTCACCTTCGTCGCGACCAAACCATTCGATCCCAGTGTCGGCGCGCCGCTGCCCGACAACCGCATCGTCGCCGCCTATGGCATCCTCGGCGGCGGTCCGCCCAATGGGCCTGCCTCCACCGTGGACATGCTCGACACGTTCTTACCGCAGCTACAACAGCTCGGCCAGCAATACGCCGCGCTCGACCCCACCCATCCCGTCAAGCTCGGCATTGACCTCGTCATCAACTCCATCCAGCCTTGCAGCGCTTTTCCGCGCTATTGCAGCTCCTGGCCCAATGACCCCGATTTGCAAGCGTTCGTCACCTACTGCCAGCAACGCAACCTGCTGCTCTTCCTCGATGTCCAGCTAGGCACCGAGCCGGTGAAGGATGCCGTCATGAATCACATGCTACCCTACCTACAGAAATACGCCTTTGTCGAGCTGGCGCTGGACACGGAGTTCCACTTCCCCGATAATCCCCAGGGGTACGCCGATGCCCAGGGCTATCCCTGCTGCCTCGGCTGGATGAATGCCAGCGAGATCAACTGGGCCAGCGATGAGTTAGCCCAAATCTCCCTGCAGAACCATCTGCCTCGCAAGGTGCTGATCGTCCACCAGTGGAACCCTGCCGTGCTGCCCGATAAGAGCAATATTCATTTCAACCCCAACGTCTCGCTCGTCCTCCAATCGGACGGCTTTGGCGGCTATGACAACAAGCTTGGTGATTACCAGGCATTCGTGCAGCAAGACCTGCTCCAATACGGCGGCTACAAGCTCTTCTTCCACTACTGCGACACTGGCTGTTCTTACGATATTGATCCCAACGGGGTCGCCCAGCCGCAAACACCCCAACAGGTGATGCAGATTTTCCCGCAGCCCCTCTTTATCTCCTACCAGTGAGCGGCCATGACGCCCTCGACGACCTGCATGCGGAGCATACAACGCGAATGCGACATCAATGGCACATAAAAAGGAGCGGCCTACTGTGACCCCCATATCGCGCAGAGCATGGCGGCTCGCACCGTTACTCGTGTTGCTTCTCGGCATCTGGCTCTCCGCCTGTGCGCCCGCAGCGCGGCCCGACAAAACCCTCACCCTGGCGGTGATCTTCCCCGCCTCCGGCGCCGATGCCGCCGTCGGCGCCGCCATGCAGCGCGCCGTCGCCCTCGCCGTCACACAGAACGCCTCCCTTCCCAACGGCTACACGCTCACCCTCACCACCATAGATGAGGCGAGCCTCCCCGGTGACGAAGCCGCATCCTCCCTTGCCGCCGACTCCCATGTCATGGGCATCGTTGGCCCCTTCGATAGCCAGACCGCCGCCGCCATGCTCCCCGTCGTCGAGCAGAACGGCATCACCACCATCAGCCCCACCGCGACCCTGCCCGGCCTCACCCAGTCCGGCCAGGCCACCACCGAAGGTCTCACCTTCGCTCAGCTTCACCCCACAGGCAAGCCCAACGTCTTCTTCCGCGCACCCCAAACCGACAACGCCGCCGGCAAAGTCGCCGCCGACCTCGCGGTTGCGCCCGCCTCCGCGCATGGTCTCGCCGCGCATACCATCTTCATCGTAGACGACAGCACTCCCTCCGGCAAAGCGCTCGCCGCCGCCTTCAAGCAGGAGCTCGTCGTCAAACACGGCGCTGTCGCCGGGCAGAAGTCGCTGACCGCCGACCCACAGGACAACGCCCAGACCATCGTCTCCGCCATCGTCGAAGCTGCGCCCGACGCCGTCTTCTTTGCCGGCGGCATCGCTCCCGGTGCCGACCTGCGCTCCACCCTCACCCTCACCGGTGTCCCGCAGCTCCCCATCCTCACCGTCGGCCCCATTGCCGGTGATCCCACCTGGAGCGCCACCGTTGGCGTCGTTCCCGCTGCCGCCTACACCAGCGCTATCCTTCCCGCGCCCGACCTCTCGACCATCGCCAGCGCCAAAACCTTCACCTCGGCCTACCAATCCGCCTATCCCAACCAGGATCTGCTTCCCCAAAGCGCCATCGCCTACGATGCCGCGATGGACGAGATCACCGCTATCAAGGCGCTGCTCACCGGCGGCCAGCCCGTCACCCGCGCCGCCGTCCGCGCCGCCGTCGCCGCCACGAAATATCCCGGCATCACCGGCACCTTCGCGTTTGACGTCAACGGCGACAACACCACCGCCCTCGCCTACAGCCTGTACACCTGCGACCTCAAAGGCACCTGGCACTACCAGACCCATCTCTAAGCGCATCACGGCGCATCACACGAAAGCCGCCCGATTGGTGAATCGGGCGGCCGGGATAGGTGAGCACAAGCGCGGGTGCGCTGGACCGTTGGCCCAGCGCCCGCCACCCGGCTAGCTGATGGGCTTGATGCCCAGCGCGAGGAGCGCATTGACGGCATCGTCGGCAGTTGCGTAGACCGTTGAGCCGTTGGACGAGAGGTTGCCTTCGAACACGCGATTGTTAGGCAGACTATCCATTTCGATGTCACGGATGAGCACGCGGTGCTCACACTCCACGCCGACAATCTGTGCGGCGGCCTCGGCAATGAACACATTGGTCGCGGCGGCGGCGACCTTGATTGCCCCCAGGTAGGCGCCGATGAAGATGCCCTCTAGCTGCTCGCCGAACGCCAGCATCGCGGACGCGCTCCCGAATGTGCCGCTGGGGAACTCGAAAACGCTGAACGGAAAGCTCAGCCCAAGACTGACGAGCGTGTTCTGATGCTGCTGCTCCTGATTCTGCGCCCCCTCAAAGTATATCCGGTGCCCGCTATTGAGTAACGTGCTCCTGGCGATGTCGCCGGCGACACCATACTGGGATTGGACACCGAGGGCGTTGCTGTAGAATGCCACGGCGATGCGCTCGGCGCCTACCGCCGCGTTGCCAAAAGCCGTGACGGGATCAGCCGTCGCCACGGCTGCATGCGCCACCTGGCTGCGACTCAGCACACGGCCACCGATGACGCTACCCACCGCCACACCGCCTCCAGCCGCGAGCATTCGGCTGAGGAACTTGCGCCGGGTGGCTACCGGCCGGAAGAAATCAACGGGTGTCAACAGGTTCTCGATGCGCTGCGCATCTGGCTGCTGGGTTTCGTCGGACATGGCTAAACTCCTCATCATGTGTACGCCGCAAACGCTTGGCCGTACCTGGATGGCGGTCCGTATCACTGGCGTGATCGTCGTCATCCACTCATTCCATACACCGGCCGCGACCGATTGGATGTTGCCATGCGGCGCGCCGAGGGAACGGCATCATGGGAGCGGGAAAATCAATCCTGTAAAGATGGCGCACATGAGCCTGCGCTGCTTCGTCATGAAAAATCGGCGCTCACTGGGCTTCCGCGCGCCTTCCGTCGCGTGCGCCGTCCATTTCTGGCGTTGTTAGGAATACCGGCGGACCCGCCGCCTGCTGTAGGGGCGCTGCCTGCCGCGCCCGCCCCCATATCCAAGAGGACCTGATGGCCGCCAGCGCGAGTTGCAGCGACCGGACGCGGAATGAAATGAGCGTAAGCGGGATGCGAGGCCCATGCTGCTCCTTAGCCGCCAGCCGCCGCATCGCCACCATCAGCTCGCCGCGCTCGCGCCAGAATCTCCTCGACCACCGCCGTCTTGGCGTCGGCGTAGTTCTGCGTGTACTTCCAGTCCCCGCGCGCCAGCTCCCGCTTGGTGCGCTCGTACAGTTGGCGATCCGCCGCGTTGACGCGCAGCCAGTCGCGAAAGCACAGCATCCGCTCGACCTCGGAGCACCCCGGCGAGAACACATGCAGATTGATATCCACGTCCGGACCCTTGAGCACGCGGTGCTCGTACCACTCCGGCTCGCGAATTCGCAGCACATAGCCCGCCGCTTCCAGGGCTGGAACGTAGGCCGCCTCGTCCGCCGAGCTCGCCACTACGAGCACCATATCTATTCTTGGTTTGGCCGCCAGCCCCGGCACCGAGGTCGAGCCAGCATGTTCCAGCAACCGCACCCGGTCGCCGAGCGTGGCCCGGATGCGCGTGGCCTCGCGCTCGAAGAGCCGGGGCCACTCAGGATCATAATCAACAACCTGGATCGGCCCGGTCAGCGGCTGTAGCTCCCCGACATGGACGGCCTGGATCTGCTGCTCCGTCTTGGGCACGAACGAGCGCGTGGCCTCGCCAGTCTGCGCTAACGTGGTGCCGCTTTTCCCCTTCGGCTCGTCGGCACCTGATCCGTCGCTCCCAGGCATGTATCTCTCCTCTCAACTCGTTCGCCTGGTCTGGGGGTAGGGCGGGCATTCCTACCCACCCCACCAGGCCCCTAAAACCTTCGAGCTTACCCCTAACCTCGAATCCGGGGGATTACCTCCTCGGCGAAGCGATACAGCGGCTCGTGATCGTACGCGAGCCGTGGAAACGCCAGCAGCACATAGTTCACGCCCACATCCACCTGCGCCTGAATCTGCTCCGCCAATTGTTCCGTCGTACCCACGAAGCTCACCCCTGTCGCGCTCTGCGCCCGCGCCACCGCCGCTCCGGCATCTTCCCCCGGCCGCATCAACACTACATCTTCCATGCTCGTAGACCGCGTAATCTCTTCATACGGGCGGCCCACCGCCGCGCAATGCTCGCGCAGCACCGCAAGCTTGTGGCGCATCGTCTCCACATCGCCCGCAAAGTTGCAGGCATCGGCATACTGCGCCACCAGCCGTAGCGTCACACGCTCGCCACCCCCGCCAATCCAGAACGCCGGATGTGGCGTACGGGCACCCTTCGGCTCATTGATAGGCCCGTCAATGGAATAATACTCCCCCTGAAATGTCGGCCTCTCCTCGGTCCACATCTTCGTGATGATCTGGCACGCCTCACGAAACGCTCGCATCCGTTCGCGCGTCTCCGCGAAGCCATACCCATACGCCCGCCACTCATGCTCGTACCATCCCGCCCCCACCCCGCAATAGAGTCGCCCGTGGCTCAGCACATCCACCGTGGACGCCATCTTCGCCAGCAGCGCCGGGGAGCGATAACCGTTGCAGGTCACCATCTGCCCAATGTTGACCCGCTGCGTATCGCGCGCTAGCGCCGCCGTGATCGTCCAGCACTCGAACACCGTCGCCATCTCTGGTAAGGGGATAGTATGGAAGTGGTCATAGACCCAGATGGAGTCGTAGGCTGGCAGCGCATCTACCGCCTTGGCGACGCGCGTCATTGCTTCATACTGCTCCACCGGATCGGCAATCTCTTGCAAATCCATCCGCCAGCCCTGCGGCACAAAAATCCCGAATCGCACGCTCACGGCATCCCACCTTCCTCTCGGATACGTCTTTAACTCTCGCTATCTTAGCACCGTGGTGACTGTTTAAGCGGACCTTCGCTGTCCTCCAAGCGCTCTTCATGAGCCAACCGCGCCCGCCGCCTGTCGTCCGCTGTAGGGGCGCTGCCTGCTGCGCCCATCATCCTGCAGTGCGCCGTCCCCCTCTCCGCGCGGTAGGGGCGCTGCCTGCCGCGCCCATCTCGTCTCGTCCCGTCCCGCCACAAATGATACAAAACCATCTGTGACCGAGATATACAGAAATCTCGCCGCCCGCCGGTGCAATGGGCGTGTACACTGAAGCGAAGGATAATTGTGTGGCCGCCTCTGGCTGGCGGCCACAAGCCGCGCAAGCTACCGGAGCACGCCATGCGAACCGCTCAGATCGAAACGCTCTGCGCCTCCACCTTCGCTGGAGGCCCCACCTGGCTGGAGCGCCACTTCGCCACGCGGATGCGGAACAATCCACGTTTCGCCATGTTCGTCGCCACGCACCAGGATAAAATTCGCAAGAAGCTGCGCGGCCAGCGCGACGAGCCGGGCCAGTGTGATGTAGCGTTCGAGCTAATCGTCGCGCATCGGCTCCTGACCGGTCACAGCTGCGCGCTGGCTTACGAGATGTATGCCGCCGGCAAGACGCGCGGACCCGACTTCACGGCCACCTATAAAGGCCATCTGGCGGTCAACGTCGAGGTGCGGCGGTTGCGTGGGATGGTTACCCCAGCACGGCTGGGCGACGCGCTCGTTGCGAAGCTGCGCCAGCTCCCAACCGGAATGCCCAACGTGGTCGTTTTCGGCGCGGATGGCGCGCGCTCCACGCTGCCGGAGCCTGGCGCTGGCGCTGTGGGACTGCGTGTGCGTGCCGAGGCGCACGACTCCGCGTTCTTCGCCCGCCATGGCTTCGCCGACGCGTCGGCCTTCTTCCGCGCCTTCTTGCGTCTCAGCGCCGTGGCGCTGCTCGCCCCCTGGGACGAGGGCGCTTCCGGTGCTAATTCCGGTGCTGAGGGCGTCGCCGAGCCGGCGCCGGAGGCCGCGCTGTGGCTCAACCCACAGGCGAAGCATCCACTGCCAGGTGCGGTACGCTCCGCGCTGCGCACGCTCTACTGATGCCGCGCGTGACTGCTCACAGTGGCGCCCGCAAGGGACCGGTGGCGCGGACATTCCTGTCCGCTCCCGCCAGCAAGTGATACCAAGTCCGCTTGGGTAGTTGTCGTATGGCGTCCAGCGAAGGCGCATGAATTTGGGATTCGGTTGGAGCTTTCTACAACTACCCACGGCACATTTGGTATGACTGCTCCCAGTGGCGCGGACATTCCTGTCCGCTCCCGCCGCCAGGAATGCCGGCTCCACCAGCTCGGCTGGCTCCGCTCCCTGCGCCAACATCAAGAATTGCGTCGTTCCTCAAAAATATGAGACATACGTGTATATGTGTGTGCTGGACCTTGGGTGGTTGGCGCGTCCCAAGACAGTATCTGTCGTCCTTACGCAACCGCGGCCATATGCTCCTGTCTGCTCTCAAAGCGCCTTTCGCTGGTTAGCCGCACTCCCCCGCGTTCGCCTGAATTGGTACGCACCGCGCCTGAAAGTGCCGTCCGTATGCGACCGTCCCTGACCGCTCATGCCCGTCGCGCCGCCCAGCCAACCATGTTACGCTTTCACCGGAATTCCATCACCTCGTGACTCTGTAGGGGCGCACCGCGTGCGCCCGCCCCCGAATGGACCGGACATCTGGTAGGGGCGCACCGCGTGCGCCCGTTCGCAATTTCCGGCAGAATCGGCAACCAAAATTGAAATTCCGGCAGAATCGGCAACTGTCTCTGCCAAAATTTGAAATTCCGGCAGAATCGGCAACCACCCCCGCCGGGCGGATGTAGGGGCGCTGCCTGCCGCGCCCGCTGCCTGCCGCGCCCGCCGGAGGAGCGCATCACGTCTCCGCGCGCGTCCTCCGGCCCTTTATGGCAGGAAGTTGAGGCGAACGGGCTAGCCGGATTCGACAGCAACCGCAGCCTCCTGTATGCTGAGGGCGTTCGGTGGAACGACATGCGCCGCCAGTAAGGAGAGACACCGTGAAAGCACCGCAGGTGAGCCGCCCACCCGGTAGACGCGCACCCGTGTTGACCGTGCCGCGCCGGCTCGCGCGTGCTCCTGTTGGCCCAGATCCAGAGGTCATCGCGCGAGCCGGCGATTTGTTGCGTATGCTGGATGCGGCAACCGGCTCTCTGACGGATGTGCTCGACGTGACGGGATTTCCGGCGCATGAGCGGCGCAAAGACGTAGCCCTTCTCTCCACCCTCGCATCAGGACTGCCCGGCATCACCCTGGACGACGTGATCGAGGCGTTACGCGAGCTGGCCATCGGCACCGGACCAGCGGCCCTTTTTCCTGGCGCGTCGCCGGATATCTCGCTACCGGATGAGGCGCGCGAGCTACTCTATGTCGTGGAGCCGTTAGCCGCGCTGACACAGCCGGGCCGCCGGCTGCCGCGCCATGCCGGCGCACGCTTGCGGGCCGCGCCGCTGCTCTTCTCGCTCAGTCAATCCCGCGCCGCTGCCGCCCTCGCGGAGGTCATTGCCGTGCTGCGCCAGATCGTGCGCTTGCCAATGGCCCAGCCAGAGCTGACCACGATCCGCCAGCCACTGCTGCTACAGCCGCGCATGGGCCGCCGTGAATCAACCGCGCTGGCCGATATGATCCTGGTGCTCACCTTGTTGTTGGGCATCGCGGGTGTCCTGGTCATCCTGTTCTTCCTAGCGCACGCGACCCTCGCGATACGATAGACCAGGCGAGCCGTAAACGTCATCACGCGATCAGGTGCAACAGCATGATGCCCGCGACCAGCAGCGCCGCAACCAGCATCGCCGCCGCCAGCGGGGGTATCGCGGCAAGCTGCGCGAATAGGGGCGTCTCCGGCAGCTTTCTCCTCGCATACTGACCCCGCGCGGCGCTCTGGAACCCTTCTTCTTCGATCTGCAATGCCTCGTCAGCGGCCACATCTTCGTGCTGTGATCGAAACCGCGTCTGCACAAGCGACCGCCATTCTGAGCCGTCTCCAGCGGATACCGGCCAAATATCAGCCGTTACCTGGGGTGGAGAAGCGTTCATGGCTTGCAGAAGCGCCGCCGCCATCGCTTCTGCCGTTGGATAGCGCTCAGCAGGATCCTTGCGCATGGCCCGCAGCACGACACGCTCGACATCCTCTGGAATGTGGGGATTGAGCCGGCGTGGTGGCACGACCGGCTCGGCGGCATGGCGCAGCGCGACGGCGACGGGCGTGGTACCGGTAAACGGTAGTGCGCCGGTGAGCGCCTCGTAGAGGACAACACCCAGAGAGTACAGATCTGTCGCCGGCGACAGCGACAGCCCCTGCGCCTGCTCTGGCGAGATGTAGTCGGCGGTGCCCAGCACGAGGCCGCTGGCGGTGAGCCGGGGCGCCAGGGGAATGTGGACGATGCCGAAATCGGCCAGCTTGGCGGTGCCATCCGCTCCCAAAAGGATGTTCTGCGGCTTGATATCGCGGTGGATCAGGCCGGCCGCATGCGCGGCGCCCAGGCCCTGGCATACCTGCGCGGCAATCGCAAACACTTCGCGCGGAGCGAGCGGACCGTTCGCGGCGATACGCTGCTTCAAGTTGATGCCGTCCACAAGCTCCATGACCAGATAATAGTCACCCTGGTCCTCGAGAAAATCATACACCTTGACGATGTAGGGGCTATGCAGCATTGCCGCCGCGCGAGCTTCGCGCCGGAAGCGTCGCACATCCAGCGGGTCTTCGGAGTCGAGCCCACACAACACCTTGATGGCCACGGGACGCTCCAGCCGGTGATCCCAGCCGCGAAAGACGGTCGCCATGCCGCCCGTCGCGAGATATGCCCGCAGCTCGTACCGGTCGCCAAAGGTAATTTCTGCCTGCGCCGTCCCCATATGTCGCTCTCCCTGTCCTGCTCCGGTCGTCTTACCAGACAGTCCTGTGTGTTGGATCGGTGATACGTTTTCCGTGAAGAGATAAAGGTATGAAGGCATCGAGTCTCTCTACAAATATGCATGTTGCGTGCCGATCCGAGGCCAGGGCATCACAGTTGCTCCTCAAACCCCCGAATGGTACAGTGACGGCGAGACTTCCAGGTAGAAGACTCACGGGGAGAATAGAGCGTGGACAGTGAGTTAAGCGCCTGGTTCGAAGCTGAGGGTTTGCTGCGCTACACAATCACCGGCGACGAATATGGCGACGTGGTTGAGCTGGTGCGCGGCCCCTTGGTGGCCCTCGGCGCGCGCGACGACGAGTTCGTGGAGGCGCCGCACCCGGACACAACGGGATTCCAGGGCAAGCCGCTCCGCGAGATGAGCATGGAAGAGTACAACCAGTTTCTCTTCCTCTGGCTGGAACAGGCCGTCATCGCGGGCGATGTGCGGTGCGCCAACTGCGGCAAGCGCATCTTGTCGGGGGACGATCTCCCGGATCCCGATACCTGGGATGCTATCTTCATCGAGAAGGAGATTGTCGCCTGGATGCTCGTCCACTTCGACTGTAAGCGCTGGCTCGCCAAGAAGCTCAAAGGTGTGCATCCATTTGATTTGGAGCCGCGCGAGCCGCCGCACTACGATCTATCGCGGATCGAGGTGCCACCGCTCCCTGCCAATGATGGGCTGGAGGATGAAGTCAGCACCAACGGTACGGGCGGCCAGGGAAGTGAGGTGTAGAAGTGGATAAGGCGCAGGTCGCCTCCATTTTGGAGGAAATCGGCAATCTGCTGGAGCTGAAAGGCGGCAACCCCTTCGAGCCGCGAGCCTACCAGAACGGAGCACGCGTCGTGGGCGCGCTCGAAGGTGACATCAACGACCTCGTGCGCAACGGTCAGATTGCCAGGACCCCTGGCCTTGGGAAAACGCTCGTCGCCCGCATTACCGAGCTGGTTACTACGGGCCATATGGCGCTCTACGAAGAGCTGCTGACCGAGGTTCCTGAAGGGCTGCGCGAAATGCTGCGCATTCCCGGCCTCGGCCCCAAGCGCGTGCGCCAGATTCACGAGGCGCTGGGGATCGCAACGCTCGCTGATTTGCGCACCGCCGCCGAGAACGGTCAGATTGCCGGCCTCCCCGGCTTCGGCGAGAAGAGCCAGGAGAAAATACTCAAGGGCCTGGCCTTCGTGACCGAGCATCAGGATAAGTATCGCTACGATGTCGCGGAAGCTGACGCGCTGCCCATCGTCGCGGCGCTCCGCGCGCTGCCGCAGGTGGTGCGCATCAGCATCGCGGGCAGCCTGCGGCGCCACAAGGAAGTCGTCAAGGACATGGATATGGTCGCCAGCGTGGCACGCAATGAAGACCGCGCCGCCGTCATGGCGCGCCTCGTCGCGCTGCCGGAGGTGAATTCAATCACGGGGAGCGGCGATACCAAGACCAGCGTCGTTCTACACAGCGGCATCGCGCTGGACCTGCGTGTCGTCACCGACGACGAATATCCCTACGCGCTGCACCACTTTACGGGATCGAAGGAGCATAACGTCGCGCTGCGCGGGCGGGCGCACGCGGAAGGCATCAAGATCAACGAGTATGGCATCTTTCGCGGCGATACGTTGATTCCTTGCAAAGACGAAACCGATATCTACCGCGCGCTGGGCATGCACTACGTTCCGCCGGAGCTGCGCGAGGACCGCGGCGAGATCGAAGCGGCACGGGCGGGCGAGCTTCCAGAGCTGGTGACGGTGGAGGACCTGCGCGGCATCCTGCATGTTCACAGCACCTGGAGCGACGGACAGGTCTCCATCCGTGAGATGGCGCAGGCGACCCTCGCGCTGGGCAAAGAATATCTGGGTATCTGCGATCATAGCCAGGTCGCGGCCTACGCGCACGGCCTCAACGCGGCAGCAGTGCGGCGCCAGCAGGAGGAGATTGACCGGCTGAACGAGGAGTTCGCGGGCCGGCTGCGCATTCTCAAAGGCACCGAGTGCGACATTCTCAAGGACGGCTCGCTGGACTTCGACGACGCGACGCTGGCAACCTTCGATTTCGTCATCGCCTCCATCCACAGCCAGTTCCAGCTCCCGCCGGAGGAGCAGACGCAGCGGCTGATTCGCGCCATCGAGAATCCGTATTGCTCCATTCTCGGCCATCCCACCGGCCGCATTCTGCTAGGCCGCGCTGGCTACGAGCCAGACATGGAGAAAGTGATTGACCGCGCGGGCGAGCTTGGCGTCGCCATCGAGCTCAACGGCGACCCGCATCGCTTCGACCTGGACTGGCGGCTGATTCGCTATGCCACCGAGCGCGGCGTGAAAATTCCCATCTGCCCCGACGCCCACAGTCCCGCCGGCCTCGCTAATATCCGCTACGGCGTCGGTGTCGGCCGTAAAGGCTGGCTCACCCGTGAACAGGTGCTCAACACCCTGCCGGTGGATGATTTGCTGGCGTTCTTCGCGGCGCAACGCCAGCAGCGCGGAGCATAGATGGCCGAAAGCCTTGCCCTGATATTGACGTCGCTAGGTCGCATGGGTATACTCCAGGCACGGTCGCAGAGAAAGAAGGGTGAAGGGAGACCTGATGGATCCGCGCATTACCCGTTGGGCCAAGACACTCGTAGGCTACTGTCTCGACGTACAGCCCGGCCAGACCGTCCTGCTCAACGCCGCCCCTGCCGCCGAGCCACTTTTAGCCGAGGTGTACCGCGAGGTGCTACGGGCCGGAGGGCATCCGGTGCCACAGGTTACGCTCGCCACGCTCGCCGAAATCAAGCTCGGCGAGGGCAGCGACGAGCAGCTCGCGTGGGTTGACCCGACGCTACGCTACTGGACGGAGCATGCGGACGCGCGGCTGTTCATCGAGAGCGCGACGAACACGCGCACGCTTGCCAACGTGGACCCAGAGCGGCAGGCCGTCGCGGCGCGTGCGGGCAGCGAGCTGCGCGAGATCCGCAGCCGCAGAGGCGCCACGGGCGAGGAGCGCTGGTGCCTCACGCTCTATCCCACCGACGCCTACGCCCAGGACGCGGGGATGTCGCTCGCCGCATTCCAGGAATTCGTCTATGAGGCGTGTTTCCTGAACACCGAGAATCCCGCCGATGCCTGGCGCGAGCTTGGTCGCAAGCAGCAAGTCTATGTGGACTGGCTGCGCGATAAAGAGCAGGTGCATGTCGTCGGACCGGATACCGATCTGCATCTTGCCATCGCCGGACGCACGTTCCGCAACAGCGATGGCAAACGTAACTTCCCCAGTGGCGAGTTCTTTACCAGCCCGCTCGAAACGAGCGCCGAGGGCACGATCCGCTTCACCATCCCCAGCGTGCGCGGTGGCCATCGCGTTGAGGACATCCGGCTGCGCTTTGAGCGCGGCAAAGTCGTGGAGGCATCGGCGACGCAGGGACAGGAGTACTTGGAGCGGATGCTCGCTATGGACGAGGGAGCGCGCTTCGTCGGCGAGTTCGCGTTCGGTAACAACCCAGGCATCCAGCGCGGCATCCAGAACATCCTCTTTGATGAAAAGATTGGCGGCACAATTCATATGGCGCTGGGCAACAGCTACAGGGAGTGCGGTGGCCAGAACGTCTCCGGCCTGCATTGGGACATGATCTGCGACCTACGCGCCGCGGCGGGCGGTGGTGAGGTCTACGTAGACGGCACGCTGTTCCTCAAAGACGGCATGCTGATGGTACCGCGAGGGTAGGCGCTCCGGATAGGCGACAGAGCCGGAGATGAGCGCCATTGCTCCGCAACTGGCTCTGTGCTATTCCCGTGCCATCCTCATTGTCGCCCGCCTGGCTGGTTGGCACTGGATTCAGGTCAAGCAGCGTTGTAGTGCGACCTATCTGATTCCACACCAGGAGATACTTAGCCGTCGTCTTCTTCTCCGCTCTCCGGCATCGCGCCGCGTGCCTCCTCCCAGAGACGGCGCACGGTCTCGCGTGCCACGCCGTAGCCGAAGCCGCGCCGCAGAAGAAACTGGCCTAGCCGCGTGCGGAATGTCTCGTAGTCCAGTTGAGCCAGCGAACGCAGGCGCTGGCGTCCGGCGGCAAGTGCACGTGCTTCGTCGCGGTCGGGGTCGGTTACGTCGTCCGCCGTTTCGCGGTCCACGCCACGCTGGCGTAGCTCCTGGCCCAGCGCCCGCGCCGAGCGGGGGCTGAATCGCTCGCGGTTTTCGACCCAGAAGCCGGCAAAGTCGCGGTCGTTGAGTAGTCCGAGCTGCTCCAACCGATCCAGGATGCGCTCGACGGCTTCCGGCGATGGTGTGGGGTGTTTGGGATGCGGGCGCAGCAAGCGGCGGCGCACTTCGGTGCGGCTGCGCGGGCGCGGCGTGAGAAAACGGATCGCGGCGTCTAGCAAGCGCTGCTCGGATTCGCGCTCCTGGATACGGGTGACATCTTCCTGGGTCAGCTCCGTCCCAACAGCCAGCCCTTCGGCCAAAATGACGGATTCGTCAACGCCGAACGCGAAATGCCCGTCGAGCGAGACATTCCAGCGGCCAGCGTGACGCGCCTGTGGCTCAAGAGTGGTGATGTGCATGCCCGTCGTTTCTCGCTGTTCTCTCATGCGTTCGCATATGGTGGCGTTTGTGGGGATAGGACTTGCCGCCACCGAGTCTTCGTGCACGCGGCAAGTCCTATCGTAGCAAGGGAATGGCCAAATGGCTAGCGGCCGACGCGACGCCCGTACATCCAGACAGAGAGCGGGACGAATACCACGAGGATGCCCAGGCACCAAACGAGTGCCTGCCAGCCGAGGCTGCCGGCGGACTGGCCGAGCAGCAAGGCGCGCACCGCGTCAACAAAAATGGTGACGGGCTGGTGCTGGGCAAATCCCTTTAGCCAGGTGGGCATCGTGGATACCGCGACGAAGGCGCTGCTGGCGAAGGTGAGCGGGAAGAGCCAGACAAACCCCGCTGACTGCGCTGCCTCGACACTATGAACGGCGAGGCCGATGGTGGCGGAGATCCACGAGAAGGCAAAACTGACGAGCAGCATCAAGGCGAATGCAGCAACCCAGGCGAGCGGGGAGCCGGACGGGCGGAAGCCGGTGATAAGGCCGACGACCAGCATGACGATCACGACGAAGAAATTGCGCACGAGGTCGGCGATGGTCCGCCCGGTGAGCACAGCGGACTTGGCCATCGGCAGCGAGCGGAAGCGGTCTATCAGGCCCTTTTCGAGGTCCTGTGCCAGGCCGATGCCGGTGGTGGTGGCGCCAAAGATGACGGTCTGCACGAAGATGCCGGCCATCAGGTAGTTGGCGTAATTGGAGCCGACGCCGGTGAGCGCGCCGCCGAAGACGTAGCGAAAGAGCACCACGAACATGATGGGCTGGATCGTGGCGAAGATCAGCTCGTCGGGGATGCGTGGGATCTGGGTCAGGCGGCGCTTGGCAAGGACCCACGCATCAGCAAGTGCCCAGAAGAATCCGCTATGGCGTGCGGGCTGGAGCCTGGCGGTCCGAGCGGAGGGAGCGGTGATGGAGCTCATGCGGGCATCCTTTCAGAGTAACGGCCAAGTGGGCCGGTGGGAGTCTGAGGCTGGTCAGCGGATTTTTCTTCGGCCTCGTGACCGGTGAGCGCGAGGAAGACATCGTCGAGCGTCGGACGGCGCAAGGCGAGATCATCGAGATGGAGGCCAGCGGCGTCGAGGTCGCGCACGACAGTGGGAAGAAGCCGCGCCCCGTTTGTGACGGGAACGACGATGCGACGGCGATCGGCGTCGGCGCGCAGGTCGCCGCTGGCAACAGTGCTGAGGACACGCATCGCGGCATCGAGGTCGCTATTGCGGGCAACAGTGATTTCGAGGCGTTCGCCGCCCACCTGGGCTTTCAACTCGTCGGAGGTGCCACGGGCAATGACGGTGCCGTGATCCACGACGATGATCTGATTGGCAAGCCGATCAGCTTCCTCAAGGTATTGTGTGGTCAGGAGAACTGTGGTTCCATCGGCGACGAGCCCGGCGATGACGTCCCACATCTCTGTCCGGCCACGGGGATCGAGGCCAGTCGTCGGTTCGTCGAGAAACAGCACCGGTGGCGTGAGGATAAGGCTGGCGGCCAGGTCGAGGCGGCGGCGCATGCCGCCAGAGTACGTTTTGACGATACGGCTGGAAGCGTCGGTCAGGTCGAACCGATCCAGGAGCTCGCCCGCTCGGCGCCGGGCGTCGGCGCCGCGCAGGTGGTAGAGGCGGCCAAACATCTCGAGATTCTCACGGCCGGTGAGCAGCTCGTCCACGGCGGCATACTGGCCGGCCAGCCCGATACGAGCGCGCAGCTCGTCGGCCTGGCGCACGACATCCAGCCCGGCGACCATGGCATGGCCCGCGTCAGGCTGGAGCAGAGTCGTGAGGATGCGGACGGCGGTGGTCTTGCCGGCGCCATTCGGTCCGAGAACGCCGAGGACGGTGCCCTCATCGGCGGAGAGATCGAGGCTGCGTAAGGCCTGGGTCTGGCCGAAGCGCTTCTGGAGGCCTTCGGCGAGGATTGCGGGCTGGCGCGTCATGTGATATCCTTTTCATGAGTGGTTTCATTACCACCGACTACATAGTGAATTATCTCATAATGTATATATACAGGAGTTGTGCCGAAATGTCAACCCTTCCACCGATGGAGCACCGCACGAAGATTGTGCAACCCGACGTATCCGAAATATCTGACGTGGAAGAAGCGCCTCCCACGTTCACCCCACGGGTGGAAGGGCATCAGAAGGGTGTGCGGCAGAAGATCATGCGGCACATCAAGCAGCACGTGCATGGGTGCGAGGGCGTTGCCAACGACGGGCAGGCACCCTCGCCCGCGAAGCTGGCCGAAGCACTCTTCGCGACCACACAGGCTCTCAAATCTACGGGGCGTCTCTGCATGGAAGAAGCCGACCCCACACTGCGCGCGATCTCGTTACCTCGGGCGCGAGTCCTCATGGTTATGGACGACGTCAAGGAGGGGTTGGTGCGGATGAGCGATCTCTCAGTGGCGTTGGGAGTGACACCGCGCAACGTTACCACCATCGTGGATGGACTGGAGCGCGAGGGGCTGATCGCTCGCACACCAGACCCTACAGACCGGCGCGCCATCCTGCTGGAGCTGACACCCAAAGGCCAGGAGCACATCGCTGAGGTCCACGCGATGCAACACTCCATCGCCGAGCGCTTCTTCGCACCGCTAAGTGCCGAAGAGCGAACGTACCTGGTGCAGCTGCTTGTGAAGATCTGGGACGGTGTCCATGCAAGCGGACATATGGAGCAGTCGTGACGCATTGGCTGGTCTCGGTGCGACCATCGGACACGGCGAGGAATAGCGATACAAGAGCTGCGCGGCGGCTAGCCCTGATCTTTGTCGCGGGGGTGGTCATCCGGTGTGCCGCTCGATGGGCCGCCGGGTAGGACGGACTGTTTGACCTGCGCTAGTTTCGCTTCGAGGATAATCCACTTGGCCGCAAGCAGTGTCGAGATACCAGAAATGTCCTCTTGCAACTGATCGCGCACGCGACCAGGAAGCGCGGCTACCTGTCTGGCCAAAAGGTCGCTGGCACTGAGGATGGTCGCGAGACGGTGTGTTGGAGCGGGACGATCCGCTGAAGCCACGGCGGCCGGAACCGGTAGGGATGGAGATGGTGGCGTTGGCGCTGCCGTAGGGGCGGTGTGACCTTGAGAACCATTGTCCGCCGGCTCGACCTCTGCGCGTCCGGTGACGACGGGTATCCGCGAATGCTCTACCGCTGCGGGGCGAAGGTCAGCAGATGCGGGACGTGTAGGTGGGGTGGTGTCGTGTCCAGCTTCGCGAGCGACGTCATGTGCGCGGCCTGGTACTGGGAGTACGGATCGCGGAGACACGGTCACGGGGGCAGGAGGCACACTCCCGTCAGGCGCACTGTTCGGTCGTGGCAGCACGGCAGCGACGGACGCCGTGCCGGCGGCGAGCGGGGCGGCGATGGCCAGCCGCGGCACCGTGGTATGTTCTCTGATTGCTACAGGCGCCGCGGTCGCCGTAGACAGCGCGGGCGCTGGGGTAGGAGTTGCGGCGGCCAGCTGGGACCGCACCCGATCCCGCTCAGCGACCACTCGACCGTGTTCGGCCACCAGGCGCTGGTAGCTTTGCAGCACCCGCTCGTGTGCTTCCAGGAGCTGCTCCTGCCGCGCCAGCACCCGCTCGCGCTGCTCCTGAAGTCGCACCAGACCTTGCTCCAATTGCCGCACCTCGCGCTCAAGACTCCAACCATGTACTGTGATGGCAATGCGGCCAGGCAGCAGGAGCGCTAACGTTATCAGGACGCCAAAAACCGCCGCGCCCACCAGTACCCACACCATATTGGTGGTGTACTCCAGGCCAAAGAAATCGAGCCGCTCAGTGTGCTGGTTCTGGCCGAGGAACAGGAGCAAGGTGAGGCCAAAAACGCCGAGTACGACGGAGAAGAATAGATATCGCAGCAGCCACATATTCCCGCCTTCCTCTCGCTTCGCAGCAGGCGCAAGCATCCGACTATGGCCTCGTGCTGGGTGGCAGCGCTGGAACCAGTCGCTGGTGCCGTGCCAGCGTCTCCTCCAGTCGCATCGCCCCGCGGCTCAGAAGCCAGAAGCGTGTGTTCTTACCGCTCATCGCATCGGCCACGAGTCGCAGCCAGAACCCCAGCCCCAGGAATCCCGCCAGCAGATACAGACCATAAAATACCAGTCCGACCGCTGCCGCCGCGGGCAGCGTCTCTACGATACCACCAAGGAAGACGAGGGCCGCGAAGAGCGCGACCTGGACGAGCACCAGCAGGCAGAAGAAAAGCAGTGACTGCGCCGCATGGATGCGCACCCAGCGATACCGTCGCTCTCTCACGAGCAGGACAACCGCCGGCGCGAACGGGATGGCATAAGCCAGCCCAGCACGCACACGCAGATGCCGCTCGACGTCGCCTGCCATTACGAATGAACGCGGCGCGCCTCGCCGTGCGGGACCAAAAGTGCCATTGCCTGAGCCAACACCCAGGCCAGACGAGTGATTAGAATTGTGGTGGTTGCGCGGGTGGTGCGGCGTAGCGCTCTGCATACGCTCCTACAACTGGCAATTGGAGATAGGTGCCGCTCCATGCGGCAATCATCGCTGCGATCCACACACCGATCACAGCCAGAAACGAGAACGCAGCAATTGCTGTGCCTAGAGTATGGAACGCATGTTGATTGGTCGCGGCTGCCAGGTCGTAAAGCAGGCCCGACACGAGATACGCAAACACACTGTATACCGAGAGCAGGCCGGTCAGGAGGATGGATTGCATGGCGTGGAAGCGGACGAAGCGGTTGTGGCGTTCGTTGAAGTACACCAACAACCCCGAGAGCCACCATAGTAGGTAGCTTGCTCCGGCGGCGGTGTTGGCCTGGATGTTGAGTGTCGTGGCGCCCCACGACTGCGCCACCAGCATGGGCGTGTGGGTCGGTGGCGGCGTGACATGCGTGCGCGGAGGCCGCGGCGTCGGTTGGCGTGGCTGCTCGGCGGGTGGCGCTTGCCAGCCCTGTGGGAGACGCGGCGCGACCACATCGCGATACGTCAGATCGGTGGGACTGGCACCATCCGGAGCAACTGTCAGCGGCGGGGGAAAGCTCGCGGGCGTCGGCGGCTGCACGACCGGTGTGGCTGTGGTCCCGAAGGTGGATTCGCGCTCAGACGAAACCGGCAGATTGTTCAAAATCGTCTCCTGTTCGTCGGTGTGTGCTTCGTCCACGGAGCGCAGCTCCGCATCTGCCGCAACTGCCTCATGCGCAGGCGCGCCCGCCCGCACCGGTGCCGCCACTGGCACATCGGTATCACCTGTGGCCGGGATATTCGATTGGATTGGCATCGGTTGATGGAGGTCGTCGTCCACCGGCATTCTCCCCGCGCCGCGTGTCGGCATCTCGTCCTTAGACGAGCGCAGGCTAGCCGCCGACATATCGGAGGTACTCATCGGCTAGCGCACTGAACTGCTTGTGCGGGCCATTGCCACCAAATTTCTGACGGAGCGAGGCAACCGGCTCCTCCACGTCCGCCGCTTCGGCCACCTCCAGCGCCTCGGTGATGATCGTGTTGAAGATTGGCGGGTGGATACCCGGTATCGCGTCGCGGCGCATGCTCATCACGGTTTGCTTGTGGAGGCGGCTCGTGGGACGGAAGCGCGACACGATGATGCCCAATCCAAAGATCTCGTGTTGTGCCCGCAGCGCGAAGTCCGCCATGCGGTCCAGCACGAGGGGAACGCCCAGGGTGGAAAGGATGTCGGGCACGACGGGGATGAGGAAGTAGCGGCTGATGGCGATGCCGTTGAGCGTGACAATGCCCAGGTTCGGCGGGCAGTCTATGAGCACATGGTCGTAGTGCGGCAAGATATCACGCAGGGACTCGCGCAGGGCGTAGACTGGCCCCGTGCGGAATGTATCCAGGTCGGCGATCTGGGTGATCTTGTCCTGGATACGATGCAGCCGGATGCTGGACGGAAGGAGATCGAGTCCTGGTACGCCGCCAGCCACATTGGAAACGCGCGTCATGATGGCTTCCTGTGCGGAGAAGAGTCGCGTGCCATCAAGCTGGTCTTTGAACATTTGATAGAGCGTCTGGCCGGATTGGTCGCGCTCCCGCCAGCGCCGCTCGTTGACGAGCGCGATGGTGGCATTGGTCTGCGGATCGAGGTCAATCACCAGCACGCGCTTGGCATGCTCACCGGCCAGATAATGTGCCAGGGCAACCGTGACGGTCGTCTTACCGACACCGCCTTTGAGATTGATGATACTCGTTACGATTGCCATGCCCTGGTCTCCCCCAGCCTCGCCCCATTGTGAATCGCCAGATAGCTCTACGTGAATTGCAGGCACGCCGGGCGCGCCCCCATAAGGTACCGGCGCGCGCCGGCACCACTCATCCTAGCCGCAAATGCCGCGGATGTCTATACCCGTGGGACTTCGCGCCCGATTTCCTATTGTGTCGCGATCGCGGCGCGGCTACCTCGCAAGACGAACTTCTGTATCTTGCCAGTTGCCGTCTTCGGCAGCTCCGCGACGATATGGTAACTCCGCGGCGCTTTGAAGTGAGCCAGGTTATCGCGGGCAAACTGATTGAGGTCGTCCTCGGTTGCCGTGGCGCCGGGCTTGAGCACGACGAACGCATGCGGCGTCTCGCCCCATTGCGGATCGGGCAGACCCACCACCGCGACTTCTTGCACGGCGGGATGTCGCAATAGAGCGCCCTCCACCTCGATGGAGGAGATGTTCTCGCCGCCACTGATGATGACATCTTTGATACGGTCGCGAATCTCCACATAGCCGTCGGGATGCACAACCGCCGCATCGCCGGTGTGGAACCAGCCACCCTGGAATGCCTTCGCTGTGGCGTCTGGATCGTTGTAATAGCCCAGCATCACGACATTGCCGCGTGCCACAATCTCGCCAATCGTCTGCCCGTCGTGCGGCACCTCGCAAAGCTGCTCGTCCATTACGCGCAGGTCGCCCGATGTAATCAGCTCGACGCCCTGGCGCGCCTTGATCATCGCGCGCTCCTGCGGTGTAAGGCTCGCATGCTCCGGCAGCGGCTCGCAGACAGTGATGAAGGGCGCAGTCTCCGTCAGACCGTACACCTGGGTAACTTCCCAGCCCAGCTCACCTTCTATGCGCTCGATGGTGGCGGCGGCCGGCGGAGCGCCCGCCGTGATGACGCGGACGCCAGGGCGTGCCGTGCGCCGCAGCTCTTCAGGGCTATTGGCGATGCCGATGAGCACTGTGGGCGCCGCGCACAGCATCGTCACGTGCTCGTCGTTGATCGCGGGGAAGATACGCGCCGGCTCAACACGACGCAGGCAAATGTGCTTCGCACCCGCCGCTGTCACGGTCCAGACGAATGTCCAACCATTGGCGTGGAACATGGGTAGCGTCCAGAGGTAGATGTCAGCCGGCGTCATGGGCAGGTGGATCAACGTGCCGACAGTATTCATGTAGGCGTTGCGATGGGTAATCATTACGCCTTTGGGCCGCGAGGTGGTGCCGCTCGTGTAGTTGATGGTCAGCAGATCTTCTTCGCCAATCTCTGGACGTGTGAAGTCCGCGGGCGCGCTGGCCAGCAGGTCCTCATAGCTGAGCCAGCCGGGGCGGCCGCCTTCGAGCGCAATGAATCGCTCAACGTGGGGAATCTGGTAGCGGATGTTGTCAACCATCTCCAGATAGTCGCTATGGACGCAAACGACTTTTGCGCCGCTGTGATTGATGATATAGGAGAAGTCGTCCGCGATGAGGCGATAATTGATGGGTACCAGCACCGCGCCAATCTGCGGCACGGCGTAGAACGACTCAAGCTGCCCATGTGTGTTGGGTGCGATGTAGGCAACGCGGTCTCCCTGGCGCACACCCATGCGCTGCAGCGCGGAGGACCAGCGATCACAGCGCGCGAAGAATTGCTCGTAGGTCAGCCGAAGCCCCTCGTCTACGACGGCCTCGCGATTGGGATAAAGGCGCCGCGACCGGCGCATAAACTCAAGTGGCGTCAGCGGAGTCTGCATGGCGATATCTCCCGCTAACCGGCGTGTGCGCCGGTGGCAACACGACCAGGCGGCAATACGCTTGCTCCCGGTTGCATGTATGTATAGCACAGGTGCCGTACTTCGGGCTATTACGCCAGGATGCCGTTTCGCACTGTGAAATCAGCCCCGTATCCTTCCCCCGTATCTTCCCCTGATGTTATAATGCGCTCAGTTTCAGGTCTTCGCGCGTTTCTCCTCGCCTGCGTACCGCCAGTATCCTCTTTCGGTATCCTCTTTGTAGTGCGGTTGGTGTGTGGTGTACCGGTGTGCCCCTTCTCCGGCACATTTGGAATGCCAAGTGCGAAAAGAGGTTGGCATGAAACCGCGTCTGCGCCTTCTCCTGTCCTTCGTCCTCCTCGCGGTACTCGTCGGTGTCGTCGCGTTCGTTCCGCGGATCGCCAGGGCCGCCACGGGGCCACGAACAATTTCCGGCACCCTGGACAACGCGCCGTATCTCATTGACGTGCCCGCCAACTGGAACGGCACGCTTGTGCTCTACAGCCACGGCTATGTCGCTCCCGGCCAGCCCAATCCGGCGGCCGATGCCGGGGATCCGCTCACCAAGCAATGGCTACTATCGCAAGGCTATGCCCTTGCGGGATCGGCGTACAGCCAGACCGGCTGGGCTGTCCAGCAGGCATTCCAGGATCAGATGGATCTGGTGGATTTCTTCGACCAGACCATCGGCCAGCCCACACGAACCATCGCCTGGGGCCACTCGCTTGGTGGTATCATCACCGCCGGCCTCGTGCAACTCTTTCCGAACCGCTTCGACGCGGCGCTGCCGATGTGTGGAGTGGTCTCCGGCGGCGTCGCTACGTGGAACGTCGCCCTCGATAGCGCGTTCGCCTTCGCGACGCTATTGGGGAACGGTACCCCGTTGCAGGTCGTCCACATCACCAATCCGAAGGCCAATTTGGGATTGGCCGAAAGCATCTTGAGCGGCGCGCAGGGAACGGCACAGGGCCGCGCTCGCTTCGCGTTGGCGGCGGCTCTTGGCGATACGCCTGGATGGTTCAGCCCCACCGCGCCGGAGCCGGCCCCGGATGATTTCGCCGCCCAGGAAGCCAACCAGTTTCTATGGGATCAGCAAGTGGACTTCCCGTTCGTCTTCGCGCTGCGCGCCGAGCTGGAGTTTCGCGCTGGCGGCAATCCCTCGTGGAACGCTGGCGTGGACTATCGCACGGAGTTTGAGCACTCGGCAAACGCTGGCGAGGTCCGAGCGCTGTACCAGCAGGCCGGCCTCGATCTGACCACCGACCTGAATACCCTCCAGAACGCGCCCCGCATCGCCGCCGATCCGAATGCTGTGGCGTACCTGAACAACTACATCACATTCAACGGCAATCTCGCTATGCCGGTGCTGACGATGCACACGACGGGCGATGGCCTCGTCATCAATCAGGATGAGGCGGCATACGCCAGCGTCGTGCGCTCGCAGGGTAATAACGCCATGCTGCGAGAGACGTTCGTCCATCGCGCCGGTCACTGCGCCTTCACCCCCGCCGAAACGATCACCGCTTTTCAGTCGCTCATCAGCCGGCTGGATACGGGCCAGTGGGGACCGCTGAATGTAGATGATTTGAACGCCGCGGCGGCGAGCCTCGGCTCGACATTCAATCCCCTCTCGCCGTCGTTTGTGCAGTTCCAGCCTACTCTGTACCCGCGCCCGTTCTTTGCTCAAGACGTGAGCAGCTAAGCGAAGGGAGCGATCTCGTTCGCGGCGCCGGCTATCCCTGATGGTGGCCGGCGCCGCGTTTCTTTGTCTCGCAACTTGCATGATGTAGACTACCGGCAGGCAGCGTACCCGGCTGGACCGGGCCGCTGTCGTTGGCAGGCTTCGCGGGCTGAAGGCCCGCGGCTAATCCTGTAGGGGCGGTTGCCGTTTTTGCCGCGATTCGTGTTTTCGTGTCTGGCGCCGGTGAAGGGCGGTTGCCGTTTTTGCCGGAATCTGTGTTGCACCGGACGCGGGCGCACGCGGTGCACCCCTACAGGTGCGGCGGGGCGCGGGTGTCCACCGGACGCCCCTACGAATTCCGCCATGCCGCCGAGCCGGTTGCCGATGTTGCCGCAGATCGTGATTCGGTTGCCGATTCTGCCGGAAATCACGATGACGCGGTCGCGGCCACGAATGGCCAGCGCACGGCGGGAACGGGCTGAAGCTCGATGCTTCCAGCATCCAGCATCCGGCGACCTTCGCGGCGGTTGCCGTTTTTGCCGCGATTCGCGTTTTGCGGCATCGTCAGTTGCCGTTTTTGCCGCGATTCGCGTTTTGCGGCAATAGCGGCAATAGCAGTTGCCGATTCTGCCGGAATCTGTGGTGCGGCGAGAGGGCTGCGAGCACGGACGTAGCGCGGCGGGCGTCTACCGGACGCCCCTACACGTCCGGCAACGCCGCCGATGCGGTTGCCGTTTTTGCCGGAATCTGAGAAAGTGGTATTCGGTTGGGAAGGTGCGGGTGACGGCGCGAGGCCGCAGGGGGAAGTGTAACACGCGGCGGGCGCCGTGTCGCCGGACAGGAACGGTCAAGGATGGACAGGAGAATCGTGGGCAGGCCGCGCGGGCGCGCCGCGACGGCTTGGGGATCGTCGGGATCGTCGCCGGGGTAGAGGACCAGCGTGTACTGGTCGCTCAGCTCGTGGGCGCCGCCCGCCAGGATGAGGTCGCAGAGGGCGAGCACGTCGTCGTCGCGGACGATACGGCCCAGGATGCGCCGCAGGATCGCGAGGTCCACCGAGGGGAAGAACTGGACGATGTCGCAGCGCAGGACGTAGGGATAGCGGCGGGCGAAGTGGGTGCAGCGGTCGAGGGCCTGGTGAATGCCCTTGCCGGCGCGACTGGCGTAGGAGTCGCCGATGAAGCGGCGCTCGAAGAGCGGCTCGATGACGTTGCGGAGCGCGTGATGGACCACACGGTCGGCGAAGGGAGCGGCAGAGATAACGCGCGGCTTGGGGTCGGCGATGGTGAAGCGGCGGTAGTGGCCGGGGCGGTAGGTGTGGGTGAGGAGCTGGCGGCGCAGATATAACAGCCTGCCTTCCAGATGGTAGTCGAAGGCCGCCACGTCGAGGTGTGACCGCTTGCCGCGCGCGGCGTCGCGGTAGGCGCGCAGCAGGTTCTCGAAGGAGCAGAGCGTGTCGTAGAGCGAGGAGGCCGTCATCTCCGTCAGGTCCGTCACGCTGCCTCCTCATACTAGATTTGATTGGGTAGTTGGCCTATTGGCATACACGGAGATGGTCTCGGCCCGCGCGGCGTCACGTGCGCCCGCTCGGTTCTTAGGGGCGTCCGGTGGACGCCCACCGCGAGCGCCCACCACGGGCAGGCAGGAATGCCCGCCCCACCCGGAAAATCCCCCCAAAATTTCCGCGCTTCGCGCGATTTCGGAATCATTCCCCGCTCTCCAACGTATCCGCCCGCACAGCATACATTTATAAAGCAAGGAATTAGAATACCGACAATGTACTATGAACCAGCCCGCCCCGGAGCCGACGCGAGGCGGAAGCCGTCGTTGTCGTTGAGGTTGTCAGACCTGTTGTGGACCCGGACCGCCGCGCGGGCGATCTGCCGGACGCTGTCCCAGGAGCCGCCACGCAGCACACGATTGTCAGTCGAACTATCGTACGGCAATGAAGTCCACTCCCAGACGTTGCCGGCCATCTCCTCGGCGCCACACGGGCTGGCGCCGGCCGCGCCGTACTTGCCGACGGGTGTGGTCGTACCCTCGCCGCTCTCACGGGTGTTGCAGCGGGCTGCCTCGAAGGTGTCTCCCCAGGGATAGACGAAACTCGTGCCCGTGCGGGGGTCCCATCTGGCCGCTTTCTCCCATTCCTCTTCGCTGGGCAGGCGCCACGGCTGGCCACTGAGGCGGGCAAGCCACTCGGCGTAGGCGGTGGCATCGTGCCAGGAGACAGACACGACCGGGTGATCCAGCGTCTGCTTCAACTGGTCTTGCCATTCCGACGGCTCCCGCTGCCCGGCGCGGACGAAGCAGGCGTATTCGGCGACGGTGACGGGGTACCGGGCGATGGCGAAGGCGGGTACATCCACCGTGCGGGCAGGGCCGTCGTATTGGCCGTCGGGGTCGTTCGGGTTCACCTTGCCCATCTGGAATGGGCCGGCGGGAACGGGAACGGTGGGCGGGAGGATAAAGGCAGCCTCTTTGCCCGTTTGTGGGTCTCTGCCCTTGCGCGGCACGAAACCCAGGCTGGCGAGCCGGTCCGGGAAGTATTCGGGCGCGATGGGTGGCGCGGGCGGCGGGAATAGCTCGCGGCGGGCGGCGGCGACCGTCGCATCGTTGGGGCCGGCCAGACGCGCGGCGGCATCGAGGGCGGACCGCGCTTCAGCGTTGGCAGCCTCGGTCTCTCCCTCAACGGTGCGCGCCAGGCGGGCGCGAGCGAGCCAATCCCTCGCGGTGGCGTCCGGGCGGGCGGTGAGCGTGCGCAGCACGGCCAGCGCATCGGCGGGCCGGTTCAGGTGATCGAGCGCTTCGACCTGCCAGCGCAGCCAGACTGGGCTGTCGGGCGCGAGCCGGCTGCCTTGCGTGGCACGGCGCAGCGCCTCGTTCCACTTCTTCAGTGCGAGCAGCACCGGCAGATAGTCGCGCAGCACCGCCAGCTGCTCGTCAGTAGCCATGGGCACCGGCCTGCCCAGCGCTCGCAGCAGATGCGTCTCGGCGGCGGAGTCATCGCCGAGCGTGTGGCAGGCGTGGGCGGCGGCGCGCAGGGTCTCCAGGTCGTCCGGCGTCTGCTGCAGCGCCCGCTCGAGAGCCGCGCGCCCCTCCTGAGTCTCGCCGTCCTCCAGGCTGGCCTGCCCATAGAGCAGCCAGAGGCGTGCGGGCATGGCATCAGCGGCGTTCGGGGCAACTGCGGCGAGGTAGCGGCAGCGGTCGAGCACCTGCGGCCAGTCCCGGGCGACGAAGGCGGCCTCGATCAGCGGCGTTGCCTGGCGCACGCGGGCTGTGGCGGGGTCTTCGGCAGGCGCGGAAGATGCGAGAGGCGCGGGCGGGCGTCCACCGGACGCCCCTACGGGAGCGGCGGGAGGTGGCGTGGGGCGGGTGCCGGCGAGGGCGTGGATGGCGGTGACGAGCGAGGCAAGGCCAGCCTCGAAAGTCTGCGGCGGCAGGAAGGAGATGTACAGTTGCATGAGCAGGTCGGCGGGCAGATCGCAGGCTTCGTAGAGCACGGGGATAATGTGCCGGTTGGGCCGCGTATTCTTGAGCGTCCAGGCAATATTGATCTCGTTCATCACCCACGGCGAGGCTAGTGAGCGCGATGAGGCGACGATGATGAAGATAGGCCGGTCGGTAATCTCTTGGACGATCTTGCGCCAGAGGGTATCGCCGCCATGGGC
>DATGEP010000102.1:0-1339 GCA_035310125.1 Ktedonobacterales bacterium | reverse complement strand
CGGCGCTGAACACCTCGACCTTTGACAACGTCACGGTGAGCACACCGGCGCCGGACTTCACGATTGCGGCGAGTCCGTCGTCGCAGACCATCATCCAGGGCGGGAGCACGAGCTACACCGCGAGCGTGAGTCCGATCAACGGCTTCACCGGCACAGTCAATCTCAGCGTTAACGGGTTGCCCTCTGGAGCCGCTGGGACCTTCAATCCCACCTCGATCAGCGGTGGCTCGGGTTCTTCGACGCTGAGTGTCACCACCGCCAGCACGACCCCCACCGGCACCTTTACTTTGACCATCACCGGGACTAGCGGCAGCCTGTCGCACGCGACCACGGTGACGCTGGTCGTCAACCCGAGCACCGGGTTGCCGCCGGGCTGGACCGATTCCGATATCGGCACACCGGGACTGGCCGGCAGCGCCACCTTCGCCTCGGGCACCTTCACGGTGAATGGCGGGGGAGCCGATATCTGGAGCACGTCGGACAACTTCAACTACGCCTATGTATCGACCACCGGGGATGTGACCATCACGGCACGGGTGGCGAGCCAGCAGAACACCAACGTCTGGGCGAAGAGTGGGGTGATGATCCAGGAGACGACGGCGGCTAATGCGGCCTTCGTGCACGTCTTCGTGACTCCCGCCAACGGGGTGAACATGCAGTATCGTCCTTCGACCGGAGCGTCGGCGGTGCAGCTGGCGCAGGTCGCGGGTGTGGCTGCGCCCTACTGGGTGCAGATCCAGCGTTCAGGAAGCACGTTCACCGGTTTTGTCTCGGCAGATGGGGTGACCTGGACGCAGGTGGGCACGATCAGCGTGACCATGGCGAGCAGCGCACTACAGGGCCTGTCGGTCACGGCGCACGACAACACGGTACTGAACACCTCGACCTTTGACAATGTGACTATCAACACGCCGGTCCCGCCGGTAACTCTGGCGCCCACGGCAGATGCTTATGTGCAAGATGGGACTTCAGCAAACACCAACTTCGGTGCTGCCACAACCTTGCTTGTGAAGAATTCCACAACTGGCTTTAATCGTCATACGTTTCTGAAGTTTGACCTCAGCGCGGTCTCAACCGTTAGTTCCGCAAGGCTGCGGCTGTTCGGGAACCTTGGTGGAACCAGCGGCACGTCGCCGGTAACCGCTCATCAGGTCTCTGATAACTCCTGGACCGAAACCGGAATCACCTGGAATAACCAGCCGGCGATCGGCACAGGAATGACAACCGTGTCAGTTGGGATCACCGCCCAGTACTGGGAGTGGGATGTGACTTCGTATATTCAGTCCCAGAAAGCTGCGGGCCAAACGAGTGTGACTCTGGAGCTGCAGAACGACGTCAG
>DATGEP010000101.1:0-11800 GCA_035310125.1 Ktedonobacterales bacterium | reverse complement strand
ATCCGGCGGGGTCACTGGTGATGACGTAATGGGTGATGTCGCTGGCGGCGAGGTCGCGGATGATGGCGAGGTAGCTGGCGGTGTGCTTACCAGCGAGTGCAACGCCTCGATGCGTCGCAGCTGGTTCGTGTCAGCTTTGGTGGATGCTCGTTTCGCCACCCGCGCCGTGCGCCGGCGTCCCAGCAGGAAGAATGTGACGCCGCCAAGCAGGAAGCCAGCTACGACGAGCAAGGCATAGATTTGAGCCTTGCGCGTGGCAATCGCGCCACTGAGCGATGAGTCACCTGGGCGCGACGTGGGAGACGGCGACGCCAGCGCCGGTACGAGCGTTGGGATAGGCGCTGGCAGGGTGACGTTAGGATTCGGACGCGGGGAGCCAGTGGGATGGTAGTCCGCGAACGGGTTGACGATGACGGGCGGAGTGGCCGCGACTTCCAGCGTTTTGGCGATGCGCCGGCTGCCGCTAGGCGAGGTGACCGTCAGCGCGAGGGTGTAGGCGCCTGCCGTCGAGTAGGTGTGTCTCACGGAGACGCCGGTGGCTGTGGTCCCGTCACCAAAGCTCCAAAAGTAGGAGAGGTGCGACGATCCGGAGGGGTCATACGAGGCGCTAGCATCGAGCGCGAGCGGATTACCGGGCGACGTGGCGCCAACATCACTGATGGCGGCGACGGGATTACCGTCGGGCGCCGCTGTGCCAAGTATCCCCGGCTGAACGAGCATCCATGTCGTTAGCATGCCCGGCAGCGCCAATGCCAGCGTGAGCGCGGGCGCTTTTTCTTCCGTTCCGTTGGCGTACACATTCATGAGCTGAATGGTATCCTGCGGTTGATCGTAGGGATATGACCAGGGCGGCGGGGTGCCGCGATCATAGTAGGTGAAGTTGCCGACGAAGGTCGCGCAGGGAAGACCCGCCAGCGTGAATGGGAACTGGTCGCTGGCGGCGATAGTGTCGTCTTGCAGGAGGACGTTATTCGCCTGATCGGGCGTGAAGATCGGCAGGCTCACGGGATGCCCATTGCCGTCATGGTAGGTGAGTGAGGTGTAGCCAAGCGCTTGAAACTCCGCGAAGACAGCCGGAACCGCCTGCCCGGCCAGCACGCGGAAATTGGTGATCGCCGCCCGCTGCTGTGGCGAAAGGGCGTCCTGCGCGGAATACACATCATTATTCTGCAGCGGAGACATGAAGGCGTACATCGGGAGCATGGGGTTGGCAGCATTGCCGAGGAAGCGCAGCGGATAGCCGATGCCGCTCTGTTCCTCATTGAACATCGCGACGACATTGCCCAGGTCGCCGTTCACTGTCGCGTTGACAGCGTGGAACGAGCCGAAGAGGCCCTGTTCCTCGGCATCGTATAGCACAAAGCGCAGCGTGCGCGCGGGATAGACGGAGTGCGCGTGCCAGTAGGCGCCCATCGCTTTTGCCACCCCCAGCTCGATGGCGCAGCCGCTGGCGTCGTCGTTGGCCGATTGTGTGGAGATGGCTTCACCGTCGTAGTGGCAGCCGATAATCACGATCTGGTCGGGATGTGTCATCCCCGGCACGGTCACCTCGACATTGACGGCAGGGGTTGTCGCTGGTCGTCCTGGCCAGCCGGCAATGGCGAACGAATCGCGTGTCACCGTCGCGCCAAAACCTGCCAGGTCCGTTTGCATCTCGCTCGTCCAGTATGCGGCGAGCTCATCGTGGCCGTTGCTGAGAGGCGGCAGATGTGCATCGTATCCCGCCTCGCGGTGCTGAAAGCGGGTCGCCATGGTGAATAGCTGATTGTATACATAGTCTGGGTCTACTGCTGGCAGATCGCCGGGCGCCAGGTGCGAGGCGGAAGCAGGGGCGACAGCACGCGCGGGAGCGACAGAGACGAACGCGGCCAGCGCAAGCGCGACGATGCAGCAGAACAGCAAAATCCGTCGCATTGTTCCGGGACCTCTCTCGCACATTCTCTATTCACTCTCACTCTTCATACGTCTGGTACCTCCTGCTGCTAACAAAAAACAGACCCCTGGATGCGACATGGCGCACATGTCTCATTCCGCGCCAGCTCATACCACGCCTACGGAGGCTCGCGGCTTTGATGGAGTTTCGGACATGGGGCGGACACCCGCGCCCCTACAAGCGGCACCAGGTCCGCCGGTATTCCGTAAACTCCATGAAGCCGGCGCACGCGGCGCGAGGCGGGCTGAAGTCCGTGGCGCTTGTCCGACGGCTCTGCCTAACTCGGTATTACTCATCGCGCGTGGCGGGGCGCGCCTCGATTGCTGCTTCGGCTGCCGTTGTCTCTCGCGGTTCGTCGCCGGACTCTTCAAGCCGCCCGTCCGCGCCGCGCTTGAGGTATGCCACGAGGAAGCTATCGAGCGCGCCCGCCAGCACGTCGCGCGGGCGATTGACGCGCAGCCCCGTGCGGGGATCGCGCACATACTGGGTGCGCCCAAGATGGTAGACTCGCGCCACGTCCTCGCCCGGCGCTGTTCCACCAGCGCCACGGCCCAGCAGGGCAACCAATAGATCGCGGGCGACATGGCCGGCATCCTCCGCGTACACGCGCACCACCTCGCGCGTGGTGGGATCGGTGAGCTCAACGCTACGGATCATGCCGTCCTTGCCGTCGCGTGCCACGCCGCTCTCTGTCAAAGGGGCCATCTCGGCGGCGGCGCGCAGCGAGTTGGATTCGCGCACGGGCAGCACCTCGACATGCGCAAGCCGCACGACGGCGTTGCCACGCCCGCGCCCCGCCGGCTCCTCCGCGTCGCGCTGGAGCTTGTGCAGCCCCTCCTCTCCAGAGAGGATTGTCCCCAGATTCGGACCATGCAAGCGCAGCAGAAACGGCTGTCCCGGCTCCGAGACGGTGATGACCTCGTAGCCCTTGCGCGTTGCCCAGCCCGAGTACATCGCGTGCAGGGCGCCTGGCCACTCGCCCGCCTCGCGCGCTCGCGGCGCTGAGAATGGCGAGATGCGCAGAAAGATTGTATCGGCTGCCTCGCCGCCCGTATCGTAGGCGAGCAGCTCCAGATCCGCGAGCGTGACATCGCGAGCCAGCAGCTCATAGTTATTCGCCAGCCGCGCCACGTCCGCCGCATCGCCGTGGCGGCGAATCATCTTCGCCGTCTCTTCCAGCCGCTCGGCGCGATTGCGCAGGTTCACGAAGCGGTCTGTCACCCGCTCGCCGTGGTAGATCGCCGCCAATACGTAGCGAGACCGCAGTGGATCATCCCAGAAGGTGGCGCCGGATACCTCTTCCAGCAGCGCGCGGCTCCGCGCCTGAAGGGTCTCGTACCGCTCGCACGCGATCTGCGTCTCGATGCGCTCGCGCAGGGCGGTGACCTCGCCCGCGAGCTGGCGGAGGTCCATACGCCGCTCGCGTCCTGTCTCGCTGTCCGCGATGCTCACGCGCTCGCCGAGGGCCGGCGCCGCCTCGGCGCTCTCTTCCGGGACGGCGGCGGCGGTGACGGGGATGATTGCCGCGTCTATTTTGCCGTCCTGCGCAAACAGCTCCAGCAGCTGCTCTCCCGCCGCAGGCTGCGCGGCGATGCGACGTGCCAGCGGCAGTAGCACGTAGTCTTTGATGGCGCGCTGGAGCGGGCGGGCGCCGTAGGTTGGGCTAAAGCCGAGCGTCAGCAGGACATCCAGCACTTCTTCGCGGAAGTCGAGCAAGATATTGCGGCGCAGCACGCCCTCACGCAGCAGCGCCCGGCTCAGCTCGCGCCGGGCGATGTGGCGCATCTGCTCGCGGCCAAGCGGCTGAAACACGAGAATCTTGTCCAGCCGGTTGATGAACTCGGGCCGGAAGTACTCTTCAACCGCCTTTATCACCTGTTGCCGCCGCTCCACCTGGCGATCCCGGCTCTCGAAGAAGCCGATGCCGCGCGACTCGGTGAGATCGGTGCCAATGTTGGAGGTAAGGATGATAATCGTGTTGCGCAGGTCCACCGAACGGCCGGAGGCATCCGTCAGCCGGGCATCGTCGAACACCTGCAAGAACAGGTCGAAGACAAACGACCCCGCCTTCTCGATCTCGTCCAGCAGCAGCACGGAAAAACTCTGCCGGCGCTGGCGCTCGGTCAGCGTGTGGAGCAGATCGGGGAGGCTGGCGTACGTCTGATACTCGCTCATGTCGAAGCGAATGAGCTTCTCCTTGCTGCCGAAGAGATAGTCGGCGAGCGTCTTCGCCAGCTCCGTCTTGCCCACGCCCGTCGGCCCGACGAAGAACAGCACGCCCAGCGGCCGCCCCGGATCGTTCAGCTCAGCTTTCACCAGCGTCACCACATCGGCTACGGCGGTGACAGCCTCGTCCTGCCCGACGATATGCTCGTTGAAGTAGGCCAGTATCTCGTCCTGCGTGAGCGGGATCGTGTCAGAAATGATCTTCTCCGGCAGGCCCGTCAGACGCGAAAAGCCAGCGCTGATCGTCTCCGCCGTGACGCGCTGATCGCGCGCGGGGCGGTCACCCGCGCCGCCGGACAGACCCTTCGCCGCCTCATCCAGCAGGCGTGTCGCCTTGCCAGGAAACGCCTGATACGGCAGGAACCGCCGCGTGAGCTCCAGCGCACGGTCAATCGCCGCCGTGTCGAAGCTGATCTTGCGGCTCCGCTCCAGGTCGCGAGCCACAGCGCGCAGGATCGTCTTGGTCGCCTCGTGCGGCGGCTCTTCCACGGGAATGATACTGAGGAGCTTGAGGAACGAGGGGTCGTCGGCCAGCGCTCGCGCACCGTAGCCCGCCGCCGTGAAGCTTTCCTGTGTGGTCTCGCCCAGCAGCACGAGATCCTTGCGCTCCAGATATGGGCGGATGACATTGGAGAAACCATCGGCCTTATCCGAGGCGCGGCCAGCATCACGCAGCGCCCAGATGTCCTCGAAATACAGGAAGACGTTGTCTGCTTCTTTCACCGCATCGAGCAGCTCGGTCAAGCGCGTCTGCCACTCGCCGAGGTAGCGCGTGCCCGCCAGCACCGCGCCCGTCGAGACACTGACGACGCGAGCGCCCGCCAGCGCCGCTGGCCCCTGGCGGCGCGCCATGCGCGCGGTGAGCTCGTGGAGAATCGCCGTCTTGCCGACATCAGACGGCCCCAGCAGAAGCACGCTCTGCCGCGCGGCCAGACTGTCACACACCTTCGCGATTTCGCCATCACGTCCGTAGGCGCGCACTGCATGTTCCGCGGCAATCCGCTGTGTCAGGTCCGTCGCGCCGATGGAGAGGATGCGTTGCAACGCCGCCTCCGCCTCGTTTTCTCGCCCTCGCGCCATGTAATCCGAGCCTCACCACATCCACGCTATCAACTCGGCATACCGCCCCGCAACACGGAGCCCTTGTTCCCTACAGTCTACACGATACGCAGTGGCGCCCGCAATCCGCCCGCGCCGTTTCCGCATTGTGCGCCGCCGCGCGTACACCCTATGGAGAGACGAGGGCGAGGGAGGCGATTTATCATGCGCCGGGCAGAGATCCGCGAGCGCGAAACCGCCTGGGCGGCGCGGTGGGCAACGGGCGCCTGGCGGGGCGAGACATTGGAGACGGCGCGCGGCGAGCGCTACCACATCGTCTATGAGGGAAGGCGCGGCGGCGGGGCTGGTCCCGACTTCCGCGATGCCATTCTCGCGCGACCGGACGGTAGCCGTGTGTTGGGGGATGTGGAGCTGCACCTACGCGCGAGCGGCTGGCGCGCCCACGGCCACGAGCGCGACCCACGCTATGCCCACGTCGTGCTGCACGTCGTCTTCCATCCGCTTACGCCGGGGAATGCGCCCGAGACCCTCCTTTCTACCGGAGAGACCGCGCCGATTGCCGTGGTGGGTCAACGCGAGCTAGCTGACGACCGCGCGCCAAAGTCCCTGCCGTGCGTGGGATTGTCGCAGAGGAGCCCGCGGCATGCACTGCGGGCGCTGCTGCGGGATGCTGGTCAGGCGCGGATCGCCGAGCGCGCGGACCGCCTGATGCGGGAAATCGCTGTCGCTGCCGGGGAAGCCGGTGACGGTTGTCGCCGGTGGACGCCGCCTGATCGTGTGCTGTGGGCGCATCTCGCGGAGGCGCTGGGCTACGGACGCGACCGCGCGGCGCTGCGCTGGGCGGGCGAGCGGCTGGCTGAGAGCGCCGATCCCGACGCGCTCCGGCGGGAGTGCGCGCAATACCTCTCACGGCTGGATTCCGCGCGGCTCGACGCGCTGCTGCGCCTCCACGCGCAGTGGGCGGAGACGGGGCCGTGGGAGCCGCTGCGGCGCGCGCTAGAGGAAGGCTCCGCGCGAGCGGCAGCAGTGGCGCTGTGCCGCGCGCTCCACACCAGCGGCGCTGGCATCTCGCCGGGGCGCGCGCGCATCGTCATCGCCAACGTCGCGCTGCCGTTTGCCATCGCATACGCTACACTCGACGGAGACGCTGAGCTAGGGGAGCGGGCGCTGGAGGTCTACGGCGCACTGCCCGGCCTACAATCAAACGCGATCACGCGCCTGATGAGCCGTCAGCTTGGCATGGCACGCCTGCCGGAGGGCGCCGGCGCGCAGCAGGGGCTGCACCACATCTGGAATACGTGGTGCCGCGAGAAGCGCTGCGAGGTTTGCCCCTGCAATCGCGCATGACGGCTGCTACCCGACCATGCTCTCGCGCGTACTATGGTGTGACGAGGCGAGCACGCGCCACAACCTGCTACACTATTCCTCATACGCCTCGACGCTATTGATAACGGTATCGCGCTTGGAGTCCGCCGCATGACGCAACTGGTCGCAACTCTCGGCCACATTCCACCCATCGCCGTCTATCTCTTCGTCTTCACCTGGCTGGCGTTGGAAAGCTGCGGCCTGCCATTGCCCAATGAGCTCGTGCTGCTCCTGGTAGGCTCACTAACGGCATCCATCCATCCCGGCTTATCCCCTATTCCGCTCGTGGTCGTTGCCACGCTGGGGAGCCTGCTGGGGGCCAGCGCGGCCTACGCCATCGGATTGCGTGGCGGGAGGGCGGCAGTGCTCCGACTCGGGCGCCGCATCCGGCTGGATGAGAAGCGGCTCGATAGCGTGGAAGCGTGGTTCGCGCGAACGGGCAGCTTCGCGATCTTCATCTCGCGTATCACGCCGTTCGTGCGCACGGTGGCGTCTTTTCCCGCCGGTATGCTGCGCCTGCCACGCCGCAGCTTCGTCGTTGCCACCGTCGCGGGGTCGCTCATTTGGTGCACGCTGATGGTCACGCTGGGCCACATCCTCGGCGCCAACTATGATCACGCCCTCAAGCTCATCGAGGAGTACACGGTACCGGCGATTCTCGTGCTCGCGGCTGTCGTCGCCGGCTACTTCTGGCTGCATGGCAAGCTCTCGCACGTCGGCGCGGCGCCTGTTACAGAGGCCGAGACGGAGTTTATCCACGAGCGCGAGCGGAGATAGCCGCAATCGCCGTAGTGTGAAGTGAAGGGCTGCGCCTCAATTGCGACGGCGGTACGGCGGCTTTCGGGTGTGAAGGAACTGATACCGCATTGCCCCATATCGTTGTAGTTCGTCGCCGCCAGGCTGCGAGCCAAACAGAGGAGCAGAGATCTGTTCCCCATAGGTCAGACGTCTATCTGTGTTCCAATACCTCCGTCACTCGGATGCGGTGACCAATCTCCTCGACACGTTGAACCGTTCGCACCTCCCCGGACACCTATTCCTCGTTACCACTATTGGCGACCGCTGCGGCGATGCGAAAGGGAGTAGATGTGGATGGGGGGACATCCCGTGCTGGATGAACCACTGCTGCTGGCTCATGTGGCGGCTGGCGATGAGGAGGCGCTGCATCAGCTCTACCGTGCCTACTGTCCGCGCCTGCGCCGCTACCTCTGGCATCAACTTGACGGCGATTTGAGCCGCGTTGAGGAGGCGCTGCAAGACATCTTTCTGGCCATTTGGCGTACGGCTGGCGGCTATCGCGGCGACGCTCGGGTCTCCACCTGGGTCTATCAAATTGCTCACTACGTGGCGCTGGGCGCACGGCGTCGTCTCGCACGTCATCCCGATCACCTCCCGCTCGAGACGCTCGAGGATGGGGAAGCATCCGAGGGAGAGTGGAACCTCGCCGACACAGTCGCTGACAATGCAGTCGGTGAGGACGCAGTGCTCGATCGCTTGGCACTCGACGATGCGCTGGGTCGCCTGTCAGCCAAACATCGCGAGGTGCTGACGCTTATCTTCCAATACGGCTTTTCGCTGCACGAAGTTGCCAGGATTCTCGACGTACCTGCCGGCACCGTCAAAAGCCGCGTCAGCTACGCCCGTAAGGCGCTGCTGCGCGCATTAAGCACCGTCCCAGCGGAGGAGTTGCGCCATGACGCCTGAGCTAACGTGTTCCGAATGCCGCCAGCGTCTCCCCTGGTACGTCGTCGGTCCGCTCTCACCAGAGGAGCGCGCGGCGCTGACGCACCACCTCGCACACTGTACGGCATGCCAGCGCGAGGCTGATCTGTGGGGCGCCATCAGCGCTGCGCTGGAGCGCGCGGATGGGCGTGTTCCCTCTGACGCGCACGAGCTGAGCCGCTGGCACGCCGTGCGCAGTCGCTTACCCGAGCGCCCCTTGGTGGTGCCAGCTCAGACAAGAGAGGAGCGTCTCGTGGACGACTACCAGACGAATCCGCAATATCCCCAGTATCCTGTTTGCAGCTCTCGCCCCGTCGGTCGTACCCCATCCGAACGCCCATTCCGCCACCGTTCGGCGTTCGCGTTGCTTGCTACTGCTTTGCTCATCACACTGAGCGCTGCATTCTTTGGTCTGTTCGGCGCGCGCGTGCACCATGGTAAAAGCCCCGCCGTTTCCGCGACCAGCACCCCCACGCCACCCCCCTGTGCGTCGAGTGCCGTGAGTGCCACATTGCCGCCCAATAGTCAGATCAGCGCCATCAGCATGGCCTCGGCACATGATGGCTGGGCGGTCGGCCAGATTTGGAATCCCGCGCATGATGCCACCCCGCCCAGCCTACTCGTGTTGCACTTCCAAGGCTGCCATTGGATGCCCGTGAGCGACTACGACGCGGTGAGTACCCCATCCACTGAGCTCTTCAGTGTCGCGATGGACTCCGCGACAGATGGCTGGGCAGTGGGCACCTCTGTCAAAGATTATCCCGTTCCGCAGCAGAACGGTACCACGACGCATCAGTGGGTCGGCGACAAGCTGCTGGTACTGCACTATGTGAACGGCCAGTGGCAACACGTAGATCTGCCTGCTGTCGATAGCGCCATTTACGCAAAGGTCGTGATGACCTCACCCGAGGAGGGGTGGATGCTGGTAGATGGCGGCAAATCTCACACGGGTCCATATACGGCCGTCTATGCCTATCACTTATTTCACTACCTCAATGGCGCTTGGCATCCCGTCCCGCTCACCTTCGATACATCGGGAAGCCTGATTATCTGGGACGTGGCAGCGATAGCGTCCGGCGAGTGCTGGGTCGTGGGCTACGGCACCACCAGCGCGGACCACTTTGCCGCCGCCCACTACGCGAATGGTCGATGGCAGGTGTGGTCGCCCACGCAGGTGGGCGCGAGCGGTGCGTCGCTGTATCGCGTCGCGCTAGGTGGACCAGACGACGCATGGGTGGTGGGGTCGGACTATTATCAGGACACCGCCGGTGGCAGCCACAACGGCCCATTCGTCTCGCACTTCACGGGAGGCAACTGGGTGAAGCAACAGTTGCCAGCCGCCCCAGACCAAGAAGCCAGTGATCTGACTCTGGTGAGCATCGCCATGCTCTCGCCGGCTGAAGGCTGGGCCTTCGCCCCCGACCGCCTGTCGTCCATTGGGCACCTTCAAGCGGAGGCGCTGCACTATGTAGATGGGCAGTGGCACTGGGTAACGCTGCCTTCTCCCATCATCGCGACCTATGAACTGAGCCCATTTTCGCCGACGGGCGGCTTTGGCATCGCGGATACCCTCGCCAACCTTCAGGCCACCTCGCCGCAGGTGCAAGAGGGCCATTTGCTCTACTACGACAATGGTGCCTGGAGCGTCGTGCCGACCCGCTAGCGAGGGCTGAGCCGATTCACCTGCCGTTGCGGTCATCCCGCGCGCCAGCAGCCAAAGGAAGTGCCAATGGCTCCGTTTGACGGAGTCGTAGCAGCTTCGGCAGCGCGCTTCGAGATCGTCGTTGGTCAGGTGGGGCTCAAGATAGATGTGTCGTGGCATGCCCCGGTTCTAGAACACTCGACCACGACCCCGTATGAGAAGCGCAGGCGCTCGGCGCGCATGGACACCACACCGCCGGGCAATGTCGCGTCGTTCTCGCGCACGGCTTCCCTCTCCCCGCGGGGAGAGGGACCGAGGGTGCGGTTCTCTTTCCTCACGATGTCTGCCACGGCTGAGCCGCGATGTAGATGTCTGTGTCGGGCATATAGCCTCCCTTGCCAGGCGCCGAATGGATGTTATCCGGATCATATGGATCCAGTGTACTTGGAGTTCGGAATTGCGGAACCGGTTGGAACACGCAGACCAGATCACTCGTTTGCTGGCCTTTGTACGGCGCAAGGCCGGTATTGCAGTTGAACTGTCCTCGCGCTAGGCCGGGCGGCACCTGGAACTGCGCATCCGTAGGCCAGTTGTAGTGCTGGGCCGCCCAGAGCATCACATCGTGGAAGATGTAGCCAGCGCCCGTGACGCCGATAACGCCCGGTGTCAATGGGTCATTCCCGTCTGTGTTTCCGATCCAGACGCCTAACGTCAAATACGGCGAATACCCCATCGTGACGATATCCAGCGGGCCCGTATCGCCCGACGACGTGCCCGTCTTGCCGGCAATGGCGAGGTTTGGCAGCTCGTCAAGGTGCAGCGGGTTGTGAATCTTGAACGCCGGATAGCGGGCGAAGTTGTCCGTCAAAACGTTCGTAATCATGTAGGCCGCCTGGGGACTGATCGCCTGATAGGTCTGCGGCATGTTGGGCGTATCCCTCGTCGGATACAGTACGGTGCCGTCGTTCTTCTCGATGCGCAGGATGGAGCGCTCCGGGGCGCGCTTGCCCAGGTTGGCGAAGGTGCCATAGGCGCTGGTGAGCTGGAGTAGCGAAATATCCTGCGTGCCGAGCACGGTGGTTGGTCCCATCGCACCCGCCGTCAGCGTTGTGACGCCGAGCCGCTGCGCCATCGCCAGGAACGCCGATGAGGTGGACGGGCCGTCGCCGACGAACGACATCGTTTCGGTGGCGCCGATGTTCAGGGAGTCGTCCAGGTGCCGCCGCAGTGGGAACGTGCCCGAAGCGTTGTTTTCTTCGTAGTCGTGCGGGACATACCAGCCTTTGCAGGCGGGGGCGAACTTATCAACCACCGGAGTCTGGCCCGCCTGCACGATGGAGTCGGGGAAGCAGATGGGGGTATCTTGCAGCATGACGCCCGGATTCCAACCCATTTGGAAGGCGGTGGCATAGACCAGCGGCTTGGTGGACGACCCCATCGAGCGGTGCGTCGAAATCGTAATGTTATTCGACCCCAGGACATGCGGGTCTTTGCTGTTGTAATCCATCGAGCCGACCATTGCCAGAATATCGCCGGTGTATTGGTCAATGGCGACGAGCGCGGCGTTGTGCGCGTTCGCGTTGGAGGGGTCGCTCAACGGCGCGAACCCGTTTTGCACATAGGAATTCGGGTAATACGTCTCGGTGTAACTGTGCTCGACATAGTGCTGAATATTCTCCTCAGCAAACCTTTCGAGGTTGTAGTCCAGGGTGGTGTAGATCTTGTAGCCGCCGGTCTCCAGATCGCTGATGCCCCAGAGGTTGGCGAGCTGCTGCACTACGTAGTCCACGAAGTGCGGCGCGCGCTTGATGCCCTCGTTAGTCGCGCTGCCGTTGCTCTGGCCCGCCCAGTGG
>DATGEP010000100.1:0-2717 GCA_035310125.1 Ktedonobacterales bacterium | reverse complement strand
GCGACCGCACCCGCCCCCACTCGTCCGTGCAAAAGCGATCTGGTCGGCATCCCGAAAAGCTCCCTTCGTGTACTCCAGATACGCCGCTAGCTGCCGGCTCCCTGCGGAGCCAGCCTCCCGTTTGTAACACGGCTCGCTTTTTCCGTCAACATGTGTAGGAGTCGTTGGGCGTGCGCTCAAGCTCGCTGGCCGAAGCGCATCCTCGGTACATGTGATGCTCAACGGTCCCTGTTGGAGACACGCCGGTGTGAGCCTTGTCACAGACAGCCAGAAAGGGGAACTCTACACTGGCATGGACCGTCAGGGTAGGTAGGCATGGCACACGCCAGGCGCATGTGATACACTGCGTGCCAAACGGCGCCGGTGGCCACGCGCTTCTACCCACCACGAGTGACGCCGCGCGGGCGCGGGCGGCAAGCTGGCATAGGCCGGGTAGGCGCCGTGGCTTGACATGCGGACACAGGCACAGTAGAGTAGGCATGCCCTCCTGGTACAATAGGTGGCGGCCAGGTAGTGCCATGACAACATACTGAAGACCAGCGCGACTGGCAGGATGCCTGATGGTGGCGGAGACTGCGGAGCAGTGCGCTCGCGGATGACGGAGGCGTATGGAACTCGAGGTTCTGGGCGACCGATACGAGCTGCAGGAGCCAATCGGCCGGGGCGGCATGGCGACCATCTATCGCGCCGTAGATCTACGCATGGGCCGCACCGTCGCCGTCAAGATTCTCCGTGAGGTCTACAGCACCGACCCCAAATTCGTCACGCGCTTCCAGCGTGAAGCCCGCGCCGCTTCCGCCTTGCAGCACCCCAATATCGTCCAGGTCTTCGACTACGGCCAGAGCGGCGAGAGCTACTTCATCGTCATGGAGTATGTCGAAGGCGCCGACCTGCGCCGCTACCTCAAGAAACGCGGCATCCTCGAAAATGAGCGCGCCGTCGAGATCGCTCACGATGTGGCGCTCGGCCTGGGCGCCGCTCACAAGCGCGGCATCGTCCATCGCGATGTCAAGCCCCAGAATGTCATGCTCAACGACGATGGGCTGGTCAAGCTCACCGACTTCGGCATTGCCAGCATGTACAAAGACGCTGAGGCCGAACGCCTGACGACGACTGGCATGACACTCGGCACCGTCCAATATTACGCGCCGGAACAGGCGCAGGGTGAGATTGTCTCCCCGGCGGCGGATATCTACGCGCTGGGCATCGTGATGTATGAGATGCTCTGCGGGCGCACCCCGTTCGACGGCGATACACCCGTCGCCGTTGCTATGCGCCACATCCAGGACACCCCCGATCCGCCGAGCACCTACAACCCGCGCATTACGCCCGGCCTGGAGCGCATCATCCTGCGCTGCCTGGAGAAAGACCCGCGTGCTCGTTACCGCGACGGCGACGCGCTGGCCTACGCATTGGAGAACTACGCGCGCTCAGGTGGCCGCCGTCCCACCGGCACGGTTGGACCCACCAGCCGCCCGCAGTTCGCCCCGCTTGGCCTGCCCTCCACTGATGGCCGGCCGCATCTCGGCGCCGGTCCCAGCGCGTACGGGAGTCCCGCCGTCGCCAGCGGCCCGCGCGTGGGTAGCCGTGTCCAGTCGCAGCCAGTGGACCCACGCCCCAGCGGCACATTCGGCGGAGCCTATGGCGGCGGCTCGTTTGGCGGCTATCCCGACGCGCCCACCTATGAGGGTTTCGATGGGCCGGGGTCAGGGAGCACTACCAGCCCATTCGGCCCCGCCGGCCGCACCATACCACGCTCCCCCACGCCGGGCCATCCCTCCGGTCCGTGGGGCCCTCCTGAAAAACCGGACGAATACGGCAAGCGCGGCAACGGATCTATTACGGCGCTCATCGTGGGCGCGGCGGTGCTGCTGCTCGGCCTCACCTGCTTCCTCGTGCTGACGCTCACCAGCGCCACCTCCGGGCTAGGTTCTCTCTTTGGTGGCGGTCCCCCCCCGACTGCCACCGTCGCGCTGGCAACGGTGCCGGATTTCACGAATGAAACCTTCGCGCAGGCGCAGATAACCGCGAACAAAGTCCACCTGCAGGTCACGGAGAACGACGTCGCCTCGACAGCCCAGCAGAAGGGCCTGGTCATTAGCCAGAACCCGCTGGCCAACCAGCAGGAGCCCTGGGGTACGTACATCACCCTGAATGTGGGCAGCGGCCCGGCAAATGTCACGATTCCTGACGTCTCCAATCAGTCTTTGACTGACGCCGAAAATACCCTCATCCAGCTGGGTCTGAAGATCAACAAGATCGTGCTCCAGTCGGATCCGACCGTGCCATCCGGTGACGTGATCAAGTCCGATCCGAAGGCCGGCACATCGGTCGCGCCCGGCTCGAAGGTGACACTCTACGTCAGCAGCGGGCAACCCACGCCGGTGCCGACAGCCACGCCGGTGCCTACAACCGCGCCGGTGCCGACGCCTCCTACCCCCTGACCGACTCCACCATGTTAATAGAGGCGCTTGCGAAGTAAGGAGCTGTCATGTCCGGGCGCATGCTCAAGCCCCTGCTGCTACTCAACGCCACCTTCGTGCTGATGCTGGTCACACTTGGACCGCGCTATGGGTGGATGGTGATGGTATTCATCGGCACCATCATCTCCGCCTTCAATATCCTCGCGATCCGCTCCGGCGCGCGCAAGCCTCGCTCATAGACGGCGGCGCATCGTGACCGGAATCGCGGCGCTCGCGCGGAATGGGCTGGTGCGT
>DATGEP010000099.1:0-11584 GCA_035310125.1 Ktedonobacterales bacterium | reverse complement strand
ACGCGCAGGCGCTCTTGCTCTTCATGTCTTTCGCGTATACGTCACATCCAGGTCCTGTTCCCACTGTGAACCGTCGCGCGACAACTTCCCATGAACGACGATGGTGTTTCCATCTTCGCCGAACGTGCCCGTCATGCGCTGGGAGAAGCCCGGAGAATCTCGCCACATCTTCCATACGCCGCTCGCGAGGCTCATCTGAAAGATCCTCGCCACACCCCGCTCATCGGCATAGAGCATCGAACATGTGCCAACCGCGTCCGTGTCATCGTGGCCGATGACACTTTTCTCAGGAGCCGAAGCGCCAGCGTGTCGCGCCGTATGGTTCCGCCCCGGCGACGCCGAAGGCGGTGTGAAATGTGAAGCGGTAGACATACCACGGCGGGGGACCGGCGCTCGGGGCGCTATAAGGCGCCGTGAACGCATCGCCCGCCACCTCCGCTGGCCACCCACCCGCGCGGTAGCGGCTGGCCACCGCCTCCAGCGTCGGCTGATCGGTGACCAGAGTCGCATCGCCCTCGAGGATGAGGTCAATACCCTTCAGGCTGGCTGAGATCGTGCAGGCCGGGTTTGCCGCCAGATTGCGCGCCTTACGGGCCTGGCGCCCGCTCGTGAAATAGAGGTCGCCGTCGAGCCAGAGAGCGCCGATCCCGGCGGCATGTGGGCGGCCATCTGGCCGAATCGTGCCGAGGAAAAACGAGATGCCAGGCTGTGGTGTGCCGGCGGCGAGGAGGTCGCGCGGCCTGCTCCACAGTAGCGCGGAGTATCCGTAGCGGTCGAGATTGGTGACCTCGACAGGTGCTCGTTCGGTCATTGGTTCACCTCCGGTTCCTGTCGGCTCTGAGCCTGGCGCATCGGGCCAAACCCGAGTCTCCAGGACGTTGCTCTGGGATGTTGTCCCCTAGTTCCCAAGTAAATCAACAGCTACCCGTGTGTCGAATTGGTGCCCGTTGAGGCTCTCAACCGTGCTGATCCACATCTGCTCGGGAACCGCTTTATAAGCCCGGTGGATCGAAGCTCCCGTCACCTCGTTCAGCGGCTTTTTCCATCCCCTTCGTTCTAGAGCGTCCAGGGCGGCGAGAGCGGCCTCAGTCGCGGGCAGGGCGCTCCTGCACGGCCCAGCCGTTGCCGTCGGGATCGCTGAAGAACATGAACGAGTTCCACTCTTCACCACGCCCCTCAACCGCGACACCATCCACGAAATGCTGGATCTCGCTCACTTCCACGCCCCGCGCGACCAGCTCCGTATGGGCCGCCTCGATGTCCGTCACGCACAGTTGGAGGCCCTCTAGCGAACCTGGCGCCGATTTGGTAAGTCCGGTGCCGATAGTGATCGAGCACGCCGAGCCGGGCGGAGTCAGCTGCACGACGCGGAAATTCTCACCAGCCCGGTGGTCAACGTCAACGACGAACCCGACCTGCTCACTGTAAAAATGCTTCGCCCGGTCCACGTCCGAGACGGGAACCACCACCACTTCAAGCTTCCAATCCATCACGCGCCATCCTTTCGGGTTGTCCTTACCGTACAACGCGGTACTGGAGATGCGTCACAGCAGGTGTTGCGATGACCCGCGTTCTTTCCAGCTTGATCTGCTTATTGCCGATATCAGCGAACAATGGCCGGCCTGCGCCGAGCAGGACGTTTGCGACATGGATCTGCATCTCGTCCACAAGGCCGGCCTTCAAGTACTGCTGACTGACATTCGCACCCATCAAGCCGACTTTCTTATCACCAGCGGCCGTCTGGGCTTGTTTCAGGGCGCTTTCCATCCCCTCGGTGACGAAGATAAACGTCGTCGCTCCCCGGTGCAACGTTTCGTGCGGGCGATGCGTGAGCACAAACACCTGTGATGGCCCGAAGGGTGGGTTGTCACCCCACGCTTCTTCGGCGATGTCAAAAGTTCGTCTTCCCAGGACACACGACCCCATGGTTGCCATGGGTTCTTCGAACAGTAGCTGAGCATCGGCATCTGTTCTGCCCTCGAACACCCATTCATGGAGCACCCGACCGCCATCGCCCAGCCCATTCCCAGGGCCATCGTTCGGCCCGGTCACAAAACCATCCAGCGACATTGTGATGTCTACAATGACGTTCCCCATTGTCTCACCTGACTCCTTGCCTTTGGGAGTATTCTGCCCCAAACCGGTTGATGATGCCGCGAACACGCGGCTTTTCAGGTCCGCCCGACCCGGCGCCCTGGGAAAGACCATGCTCCAGGCGCTCGCGCACCTTCGGCTATGGGGTCAGTGGCGCACCGTAGCCGTAGCCATCGAGACTCCGCTCAGCCCTTGGGCTCCATCTTTGTTACCACTCATCTCCCCCGCATGTCGTGCGCTGCTGTATCTGGCCACGCCATCAGCTCACCGGGGCCAGCCGGGCAAGGAGCTCGTCCAGGCGCTCCATAGACTCGTTGATCCCTTCCTGCATGCCGGACTGGAGCATGGCGTCACGGTCCTCGACCGACTGGAACACGTCGTTCGTACGCACGAGAGTCCCGCCAGCGTGCTCCTCGAAGGTGACCGTCTCCAGCGAGACATGGCCCGGCGCGCCCTCGAACTCGAAAGTCTGGACGATGCCGCCGTCTAGGGACGGCGTGCCATGGAAAACGCCGTGGAACGCGGCTTCGGTGCCGTCGGCGCCGCGGTGGATGTAGCGCCACGTGCCGCCGTCGCGGACGTCGAAGTGGTCAACGGACATGGTCAGCCGGCGCGGCCCGAGCCACTGCACCAGCAGCCCCGGATCGGTGTAGGCGCGGAAGAGGAGCGCGCGCGGCGCGTCGAACTCCCGCGTGATTACGATCTGCGGCATGCCAGGCTCGGCAATAATCTGTGTCGTTGCCATCGCTCTTCTCCCTTTCTAATAGAACGGCCCCGCCGCGGTCAGCCAGGGTGCTCGTCGTGATCGTCCTGCAAGGCCGCGAGCAGCACGTCGAGCCGTTCATAGCTCTCGTCCCAGTACGCCTGGTAACGAGCCAGCCACTCCGTCACCTCGCGCAGCGGCTCCGCTTCGAGATGGCTCAGGCGGGCGGTAGCCCGGCGGTGGCGCGAGATAAGCCCAGCCTGCTCGAGCACCTTCAGGTGCCGGGAGATAGCCGGCTGCGACACCTTGAAAGGCGCGGCGAGCTCCGCGACGGTCGCGTCACCCTGGGTCAGCCGCGTGAGGAGCGCGCGACGGGTGGGATCGGCGAGCGCACCGAATACCACACTGAGCTGGTCATCAGCCTCAACAGCCTCAACGGCCATGAATAACCACCTCGTTTTATAACAACTTTGTTAACTATACGTGGCGCGCGCGCTCCTGTCAAGTGCCGGGGGATCATTCAGGCGACACACATCCCCGCCAAACAGCGCGCCCGCGCGCTAATGACCGAGCAGGCGCAGCGCGAGGGGCCAGAGGTACGGAATGTACACAAAACATGCGACGATGACGGCCAGTATGGCGCTGAGGAGCACGGCACCAGCGGCGACATCTTTGGCGACTCTCGCGAGCGGGTGAAACTCCTGCGTGACAAGATCCACACAGGCCTCCGCGACCGTATTGATCATCTCACTGACCACGACGCCAGTGATGGCGACGAAGACCATCGCGAACTCAACCGGCGCGATACGCAGCCAGATACCGAGGGCAATAGCAAAGACTGCCAGCGCGATGTGGATACGCATGTTGCGCTGCGTGCGCACCGTATAGACGACGCCATTCCAGGCGTAGACGAAACTGCGCACGAATGTAGCGCGTGCCGGGGCGGGCGGCGTGGTGCCGGTCCCCGCGGCCTCGGCGGTATGTCGAGCGACAGCCGCGGCCGGCGTGTGCTCCTCCGGCGGCGGCGCACCACTGTGCGAACCCTCGCCGGGCGCTCCACCACCGCCGGTAGCGGCGTGTGTGTTGGCCGCCGCGCCGGGGTGTGGGCGCGAAAAGCTAAATCTCCGAGTGCGCGTAGGTGGTGCGGTTTTCATGAAACGTTCGGCGTAGAAACGGCGCTAGCGGGAGATGCCCGCCGCGGCCAGCGCCGCCTCCTGATGGGCAACCATCGCCCGATAGCCGGCGTCGGTGTGATCGTCGAAGCCGACGAGATGTAACACGCCGTGGGAGAGCAGATAGGCAAGCTCCCACGTGGCACTATGGCCTGCCTGCCCCGCCTGGCGCGCGACAGCATCGCGCGAGATGGCGATGTCGCCCAGATGCAGCGCGTCATCCTCCGGCGTGAGAAACGCGAAGCCCGCGCTATCCTCTTCACTATTGGCGTCCAGCCGCGCACCGTTGACAGCGGCGCCATCTGAGCTTCCCTCGCCCTCTTCCAGGACATACATGTCATCGTCGCCTTCATCCTCGAAATCATCCTCGTCCTCGAAATCATCCTCGTCCAGCGACGACCAGAGCTCATCGGGGGAAGCGTCGGCAAGCGGCTCCTCCAGCAGCGGAAACGAGAGCACATCGGTCGCCTCGTCCTTGTCGCGATAATCGCGGTTGAGCGTGCGCAAGCCATCATCGCTGGTGAGCAGCAGACTGATCTCAACAGGCTGGGCGACCCCCACCCGCGCGAGGGTCAGCGCGACGACGCGGCGCAGGGCAGCGTCGTCGAGACCGAAGAGCGCTTCGTCGGCGAGCGCGTCAGCCGGCTCGAAGGCGACGGCCAGGATGAGGGCTTCATCCACCAGCCGCGCGGCCTCGTTGAGACTATCTGTGTCGTCAGGATTCAAGTGCATCACGATCCTCTGTAGGGGCGTCCGGTGGACGCCCGCCGATACTGTCGGGGTGCTGCCTGCCGCATCCCACCAGTCAGATTCTCCCCTCTCCTTGTGGGAGAGGGGCCGGGGGTGAGGTCTGTACCGCGGGCGTCGCGCTGGCCCGCTCAGCATTCATGCTCCGTTTCTGTGCGCCAGCGGTCGGAAGGGCTGCGCCCGCTGCACGCCCGCGTGCGGCATACCCATCTGATTTTACCACTCATCGGAAGGGCCACGGCGCGTGCCGGACGCTCCCCAATCGTCGTCGCGGTCACGGCGCGAGCGCGGCGGCGGATCACCTCGCTGCGGATAGCGACCGCCAGAGGCGCCGGGCGGCGGGCCACGCCGACCTCCGCGCGCAGGCGCCGCCCCGCCGGGACGCGGGCGCCCGGCTCCGCTCTGGCCGCCACGTCCGCCGCCGGCACGGCGGGCACGCGCCAGCTCACGCGCCGCCTCGCGCGAGGCGCGGGCTTTGGCGAGTGTGGCGCGCCTGCGACCGGCGACGATGAGGTAACCAAGACCCCATACCAGAATAACGGCGGCAATGGCGCCACCGATCATGACGGGGCTAAAGCCAACGGTGACGCGCAAATGCGTCGTACCCGAAGCGCCCAGGATATCGAAAGCCTGCACGGTGACGTTGTACGTGCCGGGCTTGACGAACTGGTGGCTAGTAGTCGGCCCCTGCGTCGTGACCTTCTGTGTGCCGTCGCCGAAATCCCAGGTGTAGTTGGCGATACGGTCGCCGGGCTGATCCTTGGGCGCGGCGGACTTCGAGGCATCGAAGCTTACGCTGCTCCCAGGAATCACACTGAGCGAGCTGGCGGAGACAGTAGCGACCGGGAACGTGCTGAGCACGGCGATATTGACCGTGGCGACGGCGAGAGCGCCGTGCGTGTCGGTAACGATGAGCGCGACGATACCGTGGCCGGTGATGGCGAACGTATGAGTGACGTGCGCGCCGGTCGCCGTGCTGCCATCGTTGAAGTTCCACAGATAGCTCAGCTTGGAGCCGTCGGCGGCCTGCGAATTACCGCCATCAAACGTAATGGAGCCGCCGGGTGAGACAATAGTGGCGCTGGCAGTGATCTGCGCGGTCGGCGGATTAGCCGGCGCGGCAGCGATGACAGTGATCCGCGCGCTGTCGAGGTCCGTCCAGGCATTGCTAGACGTATCAAGGATCTGCGCGTGGATATTATAGGTGCCAGGCTTGGCGAAGGTATGCTGCGGCGCGATGTCGCTGCTAGTCGGGGAGCTGTCGCCAAAGTTCCAGCGCCACTTGAGGCTGTTGGGATCGGGCGCGCCGACGACGCGGCTGAGGTCCTCCTGGAAGGAGACCGGCTGGCCGGCGACGTAGGAGAGCGCGAAGAGTCCAACGGGTTGGTTGGCGGGCACATTCTTGGTGATGGGGAACAGCAGCGCGGGCGCGTTATTCGCCATCATCGTCGGCGAATTGCCCAAACCGCAAGCCAGTGCCACCGCGCCCGACGAGCCGCCGAGCAGCACCGGAAAGAGCGCGCCCGCCAAAACCGCGCCACTCACAGCGCAGGCGAGCACACAGACTCGCACCCACCTCATCCGCCCCCGCCCCTGTACCCGCCCCTGCCCATCTTCCTGACCCTGCCGTGGCTGACACCGGCACTGCATGGCCCATACCTCCTCGCACATCGCTGCCGACCGCTCACCGGAGATTATCGCAAAGTGCGCACAGCGTGTCGAGCGGAGTGTACTCTTGGCCCAGAGGATGCCCAAGCCAGACCATGCTCCTTCACCAAACCCGCCAGATGCATGTTACATGTATGGGCGCTGCCTGCTGCGCCCGCTCTGGCTTCGCCATAACTCACTTACGTCCCTCACGATGTGTGAACCACCAGAAGTGGCCGCGTCAGGTCTGGCCGGCATCCTGTCCGCGCTCAGAAACCGTATTCCCTGGGATCGGCACAAGCGCTCAGTACAGCCTGGGGGGATTGCCTTTTGCCCGCACCACTGTTCTGACGTAGCCTTCCCAGTCTGCCATCAGTTGGCGCCATTCTGGTGTTTGGAAGTGGTCAACGCCGGTATCTTCCAAATCAAACTCCGGTAGGTAGGTTCCAGTGACACCTTTCTCTAGAATGCCATCGTCATAGACGCCCTTCTCTCGGAAGACGAGGATGGGCAGACCGAGTTGAAATGCCATAGCCGCTTCAATGTGGCACCAGGGGCTGGTAAGCCAGATGTCACTGATGGGCACGGGGCGGACCCTGCTCATATCAGCGTCCTTCTTGAACGTGCCAGTGTCAACATGCATCCGCCGGAACGCAATTGTCAGTAAACCGTTCGATTCGAGCAAGATGCGGCGAATGGCTGTAAGGGGAGCCTGTGTATCGTAGTCCGTGACTCCGAGAGTGCGTGGATGGATCCCCCGCTCACGTAGATACTTCGCGACACTGTCCGCGAATGCATCCTGTCGCTGCAAATGCGGCCTGGCATAACTCAGGAAGATCGGCACATCCATCGCGACATCCTCCCACATTTCTCCGGCGTCACACGAAGTCTGGCTGTTCTATCGTATACCATCCGTCCAGGGTGGCATATCTACCAGGGGCTTCTGGCATAAGCGCTTCACCGCGCGAAAAACCGTTGCGTGATGGTCTCACCTGGCGAGAACCCCCGTCCATGAAAGGACGTGAGGGCGTTTCGAAACCGAGAACAGCGAGGTAAGATGCCTCCTGAGCGCGGGAGCAAGCCGCGCTCAGGAGGCATCTCATGGCACCTACTGGGTGTCCCGTTCAGGCGCCCGTTCCCCCGCCCTCCTATCATCGCACCATGGCGACAGCGCTCCATCTGGACGCGCTGACGCTGGTGACCCGCCTGGAACTGCTCACTTTGTGTCGGCTGGCCGTCCAATTGGCCCAGCGGCAATGTCCTCCTCCACTGCCCGCTGGTCCGGGCGGCGCGCCCCGCATCTATAGCGAGGCATCGCTTTTGGTCCTGGCGTTGCTGCGCACGCTCTGGCGTTTGTCCTACCAGGAACTCCACGACTGGCTGTGCGCCTGGCCGGCGCTGGCATTGGCGTGTGGGCTCCCGCTGGGTCCGGACGGGCGGGTGCGGGTGCCCAGCAAGGCGCAGCAGTCCAAGCGGCTGCGGGCGGTCGGGGCGCCGGCCAGCGAGATGCTGTTCGTGCTGCTGGTCCGGGCCGGATTGTGGATGGGGCTGACGCAGGCACGCGACCTCATAATTGACAGCGCACCCATTCTGGCCTGGCGCCGAGCTGGGCAAGCGCACCAGCATCGAGCGGTTCTTCGCCCGCGTCCTCGTCTACTTCCGCCTGCAGCGCCCGCCTCTATGCGGCTGGTCCGCGGTCGAGACGCGCATCGCGCTGACGTACGCCGCGGTCTGGGTGATTGCCCTGGCCGCCTGGCAGCACGGGCGCCCCACCTTCATCCGCTCGCCACGGCTCGTCCTCGCCCACGTCTGGGAAGGGGTGGAGGGTTGAAACGCCCTCGAAGCTGAGTGTGCGAGCAACACAGCGGTAAAGGCGTTCTCGGCCGCCCACCAGGCGCGCTCGGTGATGCTCCCGGACGGCCAGGGACGGCCGGCATACGCCTCCCTACGGCCACGCCACTAACCAGTCCTCCTCTGCGGGATCCTCCGGCTCGCACCCGGCGTGGTACGGGTGCCACCCCGCGAGCGCATGGCCCAGGTCAGCGCGGCTGCAGAGCGCGGGGCTCTCAAAGCGTCCCGTGCTGCAGTACGCGCAAGGCCGCAGCAGGATCAGATCGTGCCCCCGGAGCTGGAACACTACCCCATCTAGTGCGGCGGTCGCCCGACGGGCGCCGCAATTTACCGTGATCGCGCCGTCTGGGATCGCGCATCCTGTGAGTTCGTGCACGCGCATGGCCAACTCAGCCCCTAGATGGGTGCCGCCTGCTCCAGCCCACAGTGCATACGCGGCAACCACGGCCGCCTGCATGGCAGGCGGCGCAGCAGCCCAGGTGTCCGGCGCGGCAGTGATCGCTCTTGGCCGGACGGACAGCTCGGTATCGGAGACCGCTTCTGCTGTTCCCACCCCTTGCTGGGACAGCATCGGTGTCCCTCCTTCGTGTTCACTGGCCGGCGGATCCAGCGCCTGATGCGTTCGGCGGTATGAAATGAATGTCGGCTTGCGCGGCGCTAGCCAGCACATCCGCCATATCCGGCGCCTCAGTGGGAGGCCGGAATGTGGCACTGTCGGTAATAGGTACCCCTACGTGGCGGAACCAGCGCTCATGCGCGCCAGGCAAGTTGTTGGTCGAGACGAGCCGCCCGGGCTCCGAACCGGTGTTGCGGAAGGTGTGCACCACGCCGCGTGGAATGAAGATGAACGAACCGGCTTCCGCCTCGATCCAGGTCTCTCCATTGAGGAAGGAGAAAGTGCCCTCCAGGACGAAGTGCGCTTCCTCTTGCTGGTAGTGCACATGTGGCGGCGGCCCGCCCCCCGGCGGAATCGTGCTCACGAAGAGGGTCAGGCCATCGCGCTCGCCGTCAGCCTTGAACGTCACCTGGTCCCCCAAGACCCAGAGCGTTTCGCCCGCTCCCGGCGGCAGACAAGTGATAGTGGGCTGCTGAACCTCGGTCATGACAGTGCTCCTTTTCAGCGCTGTTGCAGTTGACTCGATCCGAACTGGTGTTGGATCGCTATCCTCGCTCTGTGGTCGAGCCTCCTTTCTGCTGATCGGCACCCCGTGTGCGCTCGAGGTCCGTGGCGCGCGGTGATCGCTGCCACTCCGGTTCCCAGGCCTGCTCGAACACGGCGAGGACGTCCGCGATCAGGCCACTAAAGCGGTCCGAGCCAGGCGGGAGGAAGGTGCGCTTGGCCAGATGCTCGGCGATGATCCCATGGCGGACCGCCATCAGGATGTCCACCACGCGCTCAGGCGGCATGCTCGCGTCAATGGCCCCTGCTGCGATGACCTCCCCGATCCCGCGCTGTGCCCCCGCCAGCATCGCCCGGATTTCCTCTGGCGATGACGTGAAGCCCGGCACGGCGTCGCCCCAGATCAGGCTGTAGAGGTCGGGATGCTCGCACGCCAAAGCGAGTCGGATCTCGAACCACCGGCGGATGCGCTCCCAATCGGGTGCGGACGTCCGCCAGAGCTCCTCCTCGGCTTCACGGAAGAGGCGCTGGCCCAGCAGAAAGAGGGCATCGTACAGCGCCGCCTTGTTCGGAAAGTACTTGGCAAGGGCCTGGCCGCTGACCCCAAGCCGGCGCGCAACCTCGTTGAGGTTGAGTGCCGCCACCCCCTGCTCCTGCATCACCGCCCGCGCGGCCGCCAGGATCGCGTCGACCGTCTCCTGCCGGTAGCGCTGCCGGCGTTCCTTGAGGGACGGGATGGACGAACGCGCACGTGCGTCCTGGGTTGCTTCACTCGCCATGGCCTACCTCGGGTATCGCTGGTATGGTCAACTTCAGTTGGTATTCACAACCAATGTTGTTGGAACCAGTATACCTGAGGAATCTGATGATGTCAACCCGTACAGCTGTTCTAGAGGACATCGGGGGCGACGCGGTCGGCGCACGCCACGCGGTCGGGTCCGACACGAAGGAGTGCGTGGCCATCGAACAACGTGCTTTGGCACGAACGAGGGCGGTTTCGTAACCACCGATTTCCTGCCCCGAGTGGGCCAGCTCGGCAGGTAGACTGACCCTTTGCTCGCCACTCTAGGTGGCTAACAGCAGGCGGTGAAGGTCACTCGAGCCGATACCTCCGTTGCTGGAACCCCCCGAAACGGGAGGTTACGAAACGGCCTCAGGACGTAATACTGAACACCCGAGCATCTATCGGTGAGAGCACCGGGTTGACGTAGTTACCGAGCAAGTAATACGTGATGGCAAAGGCCAGAACTACGAGAAGGTAGGTGATGAGGCTGCGAAGAGGTCGGTAGCCGTAACCAGAAATGAGCCAAAGGAACATCGATCCAAGGTAGCGTAAGTAGAAGGCAATGTATCGAGATTGGGGCTACCTGGATGGCGCACACGCCCGGTGTGATACTCAATATAGACGGCTTCTGGTATCCAGACTTCTCCATAAATGGCTGGCAAGAGATCGTGCAAACCCACTCCAACGAGCGAGATCAACGGCGTCGTATTAGAGATAACAGGATGAGGATACAGACTAGGGCCGGACACGTCCCAACACCTCATCCTGATCTATCGCCTCGTCGAAGTAGGAAACTCCGTAACGGCCCAGCAGATCGAGAAAATCCCAGCGGGTGATGCCCAGGAGTTGCGCCGCGCGCTCCGAAGAGATCAGCCCTCGCTCGTACAGCCTGGCATAGAGAGCTTCGTGGCGGCATGCCTCCAGCCGCTGCCCGCATCCCCCGATTCTCGTGTCCGTTCCTGGCCGTGTCTGCCCGCCCCTGACTGTCGCCCCGCCCATCATCACGTGATACGCTCGACCGAAGACGCTCGGCACACGACATCGAGACATGAGGAAACACATGAATCATGAATCAGCGGCAAAAACGGCAATGCCTTTCCCTTCCTCCGTTCTCCTTCGTTGCCTCTGTGTTGAGCCTCGTATTCCGGCAAAATCGGCAACCGACTTCCGCCCGCACCAGACAAAAATTGGAATCCCGGCAGAATCGGCAATGCCCTTCGCTTCCCCGCTCACCCATTCGCAAGCATATCCAAAGATGTCCACCGCGAATTTCCGGCAAAATCGGCAACCGAATCGCGGATTCCGGCAGAATCGGCAAGTGCCATTCGTACCGCTCGCGTCTCGCCGGCTCGTGGCCCAATCCATCGCGCTCCTCGCTGCGGCCCCAATCGCCGATTTCCGGCAAAAACGGCAACCACATCTCCGTGGCTCTCCGTGTGCTCCGTGGTTACACTTCGTATTCCGGC
>DATGEP010000098.1:0-35056 GCA_035310125.1 Ktedonobacterales bacterium | reverse complement strand
CCTTCCGGAAGCTACGCGGAGTGGCCTATGAGGCACAGCGTAGCGCATGGAGCAGAGAAGCGCCACGGTCACGTGCGGTCAAGTGAGGACATGAGTTTGGTGAACAGAGCCGCCGGCATCCATGCGGCACCGGGGCGCCTGCCGTGGCATGTGGTAAAAGGGCGAGCCAGTCGTGGCTCGCCCTTCTGATGCGGCGCAAAACTTCCCAGATTCCGGTGTCGCGTGCCGCGCTTTCAATCCTTCTTCCAAACCGAGGTCAAACAGCTCATGCTGAGCACACGACACCTGCCAGGAAGTCGCCTAGCGCCCACGGCGGGCGGCATCCGCCGCTTCCGCCAGCTCGTGGAAGACGGCGAAGAACTCCGGCGATTGGCCGATGAACAGCCCATCGGCTGTCAATGCCATTACCGCGCCCATGGCAGCCCCTTTCGTCTCGGTCGGGCGAATGATCGAACAGGCCGGGAACTTTCGGCTGAGGAAGATGGTGGGTTCAGGCATGATCAGGTTGGTCTGGAAGTCTTCCCCGCCAAACGGAGCGGAGTTGAGGTCAGGAAATACCAACCCATTCGTGGGGTCGGTCAACGCTGGCGCATTGCCAGCTTTGTCGTGCCACGTCTGAAAGTGCGCGGTCTCGGTGGGACCGATGCTGAGCAAGATGCGCAGCACTTCCGGATGGGTGACCCGCTGCGCCAGCGAGGGGTAGAGGCTGGTTCCCCCTTGCTCGATAAACGCAAAGTGGAAGCCAGCCGTGTTGGCAATTGCCTGGATGTGTTTCGCGGGAGCGAGGTCGTCATCGCTTCTGGGAATCGCCGGGAACTGGCCCATAGTCAGCCCGGGAATGGCCTGCGGGAATGAGTCGCCAAAGTCGGGGTTCTTCGTGCGGCTGCGGTAGCGAGTCCACCAGCTGGTGTCTACGGTGAGCTGCATGAGGTTGGTGAGGCGCCCGATTTGCTGAGCGCCGGTCGCTTTGCTGCTGGGCAGCGTGCGAAACCGATCCAGATTGACGGGATCTACGCCCCTGGCAATCAGGTAGGCGTTGATGAATGTGAAGTGGGTGAACTCATCCTCAGTATTATCGTGGATATACTGGGGCATGTCACCATCTAGCTGCTGAAGGGCGGTGGTGTAGGCGGCGCTCCCACTCCCTCCCGGGACTTCGCTGTCCTGGATGCCACCCAATTCGTTATATTGCTGCCAGAGATCGGTTTCGAGGATTTCGGCGGCGGCCAGGAACCTGAGAATAGCGGCATCACCCGGTGTGAGGCCGCCGCTTTTTGCTTCAACAGGTGTTGACAGGCCCTGCGCCAGCAGTCCGGCGCCGAGCACGCTTGTGCTGCCGACCGCAAGCCCTTTGGTCAATACGGAACGGCGGCTAACTACGTGACGTCCGCCGGGTGCATTTGGCGCGTGTTCTCCAGCCTGTACCATGATGTCTTCCTCCCATTTCGGTTGTGGGCTGTGGTTCAAGATCGCTGGCAGTGTCTCATCGAGACGGTAGAGGGACTCACAGTTTCAGAACTGTGTGTTCGTGGTTAACTGATGCATCGTTTCCATGGGGCTATCCATACACCCCGATGCACTACGCAAAGGGGTTACAGGGGGTTTACACTACGTCTGGGGAGGTGCTCGCGGCCCCTCCAAGGGCCGGAGCACGGAAGGCGAGGCGGGCTGAAGCCCGTGGCGACGGCCAACGTCCCAACCGGATTTGATATCACGTCGCTGAGGAGGCCGCTGCTTCGTGGGCACGTCGGGCGACATCGCGGGCGTAGACGCGGGCGCCAAAGGCGCTGACGACCACGGCGACGAGAAGCGCGGGTGCGCCGATGAACAGCAGCGCGAGGGCGGTACGCTCGCCCATCGCCGTCGAGAGCGCTCCGGCGGCGGTGGAGGCCCAGGCATCACCTAGCAGATGGGCGAGGAGGAGGACGACGGCAACAGCGGTGGCGCGCAGGGCCGGCGGGGTGGCGTCCTGTACGACGGCGCCGAGCGGGCCGACCTGGATGTTGAGCGCGAGGATGGCGAAGAGTCCGGCAACGGCAAAGAGCACGATGGAGTGGCAGAGCAGCATAGTGACGTAACACGGCAGGCCGCACGCGAACCCGGCGCCGATGGCAAGGATGCGTCCGCCGCGCGTGCGCGCGCTGAGCCAGTCGGCGAGGTAGCCACCCAGGAGCACGCCAGCGAGACCGCCGACGACGAGCAGCGCGCCGGCGAGGAGATCGGCTTGCGTGGCGCCGAGATGGAAGGGGCCGTGGCGCGAGCGGAGATAGATGGGTATGAAGGTGGCGGTGGGCGTAACGGCGATGTACGTCAGCGCCTGGAGCACGATGCTCAGCCGGACGGTCGGGATGCGTACTACAGCGACAATGTGCGCAAGGTGATCGGCGGGCGTGATGGCCCGAGTCCTTACGGCAGGCGTGGGCATACGCGCGGGGGATTGTGGCGCATTGGGATGAGGAAAGGAAGTCGCGGGGTGGGTGGGCGCATCGGGGACACGCCACATGATGACAGCCAGCGCGAGACCGGGGATGCCCGCGACAAGAAAGGCGACGCGCCAGCCCAGCGTCTCGCCGAAGAGGTGAAAGAAGAGAGCGGCAAGGACGAAGGCAAGCATGGCACCGAAAATCTGGCCTGTACCCCAGCGGCTCATGGCACGGGCGCGTGTCTTGAGTGGATAGTAGTTGCTGAGGAGCGCGGTGCCAGCGGGGAAATAGCTGGCCTCGCCGATGCCGACGGCGGCGCGGGTGAGAACGAGGCCGCTGAAGCCGCGCACGAAGGCGGTGGCGGCGCTCATGAGGCTCCAGAGACCGACGCCAGCGGCGACTACGCGAGCACGCGAGAAATGGTCCGCCAGCAGGCCGGCAGGGAGGGCGGCGAGTGTATAGATGATGAGAAACGCGCTGGTGAGCACGCCGATGGCGGCATCGGTCAGATGGAACTCGGACTTGAGCGTGGGGCCGACCGCAACGGCAAGGAGACGGTCGAGATAGTTCAAGGCGTTGATGCCAAAGAGCAGCACCAACACGACGGCGGGGGTGGCGAGACGCGGGCGCCGCGATGGGGGCAGGAATGGCTGCGTATTCGATTCACGCGTCACATGCTTCACCCGCGTTGCTCCTCCCTGCCGTTACAGCGCGCACACTGGGCGCATTGCATTGTCCGCGCCGCGCTCGCTACGCCTGCGCTCCACGCATAGCACAGAGTACCATAGAGAACGACGCGGCGCGTACCGGTAATATTACCCAGCCGCGGACATATCCGGTCGCGATTTCGCCGGGGCAGTGGAGAAACTCATGCAAGTGCCGATCGTTTTGCTGCTGACATTCGCCGGGCTGCTTCACAGCATTTGGAATCTGCTGGTGAAGAAAAGCGTAGATAAGCAGGTGTTTCTCTGGCTGGCGCTGGTGGCGGCGATGGCGCTGTTCGCGGTGCCGTTCGCGCTGCTGCGCGCGCCAATACCGCTCGCGGGCTGGCTCTGTGTCGCGGTATCGGGTGCGTTGGAGGCGGTGTACTATCTGCTGCTGGGCGGGGCATATGGTTCGGGCGACCTGTCGGCGGTGTATCCGCTCTCGCGAGGGTCAGCGCCACTCTTCGTACTTCTGTTCGCCTTGGCGCTCAGAAACGAGCGGGTGACAGGGGTGGGCATCGCGGGCATATTCCTCACTGTGGCGGGAGTGTATGTCCTGCACGTGCAGACGCTTGACCGGCAAGGGCTGCTGGCGCCGATCATGGCGCTCCGCGAGCGGGCGGCGCGACTGGCACTGCTGTCGGGCGTGGTCATCGCGGGCTATTCGGTCGTGGACAAGCTTGGGGTGCGGTATGTGCCGCCGGAAACGTACATCTATCTGATATTCGGCGCGGCGGCGGTGTACCTGACGCCGTTCATGTTGACGCGCAAGTGGGCGGCGGTGCGCAAGGAGTGGCGCATCAACCGTGCGACGGTCGTGGTGACGGCGGTGCTCTTCGTGGCGTCGTATCTGCTCGTGCTGTTCGCGCTGCGAGGCGCGCAGGTGAGCTACGTCGCGGCGGTACGCGGTATCGGCGTGGTCTTTGCGGCGGTGCTGGGGACGACGCTGTTGCGGGAACCGTTCGCACGGATGAAGCTGTGGGGGTCGCTGCTGATCTTCGCGGGTATCGCGTGCATCCAGCTCGCAGGGTAGAGATGTTCCGGCAGCTTAGAGGCGCAACCGGCACGTGCAGGCGACGGAAGGGAGCAGGGCGCTACCGGGCTGACGGCGTGGGCAGCGTGGGCGGGAGGCGGCGGAGGGGGCGGGATCGGCACCCATTGACCCAGGCGCTGGCTCAGGCACCGCCTCATCCGCGAGGTCTCCCTCTCGCACATGCGTGCCGGCTGCACCACTAAGCATAAAGTACCAGAAACGCGCGACTTCCTGGCTAGGGGATTATCCTGGCTAGGGGCTATAGCACCGCACGCAAGGCGGAACGTCGGGGCGGGATGTCGCGCTGCTTTGCCGGCGAGGGATAGAAAGAAGGCTGAACAGGTGGCTCGGACGCAGACCGAAAACGAGCCGGCGGCAGCGATGGAGGCACCGCCGGAAGAGCGCCCGCCACGCTTGGATGTGATGCTGCAGACGCGCGGACTGACGAAACGGTATGGGGAGCGGCTGGCGGTCAATACCCTGAATCTGGAGATTGTGCGCGGCGAGGTATTCGGATTTCTGGGTAAAAATGGCGCGGGGAAAACGACTACCATTCGCATGCTGCTGAACCTGGTGAAGCCGACGGCGGGCGAGATCTGGCTCTTCGGCGAGCGCCTGAATTTCATGCCAGGGCGTCTGTTAGCGCGTATCGGCGCATTGATCGAGCGGCCCTCGTTCCAGACATATCTGTCGGGGCGCGACAATCTGATCGCGATTGGCGGCTACACCGGCGGCGTACCGGAACGGCGCGTGGACGAGGTGCTGGGAATCGTCGGACTGGGCCAGCACGGCAAAGACCGCTATGCGCGCTATTCACCCGGCATGCGGCAACGGCTGGGAGTGGGCGCCGCGCTGCTGACTGATCCCGAGCTGCTGATCCTTGACGAGCCAGGCGACGGCCTCGATCCAGCGGGCATCGTGGAGATGCGCGAATTGGTGCTACGACTGGCGGAGGCGGGCAAGACGATCTTCATCTCCAGTCACATGCTGGCGGAGTTCCAGCAGGTCTACACGCGCATCGGCATCATGCGCGGCGGCGAGCTCATCGCGGTCGGGAAGGTGGATGAGCTGCTGCGGCCGGCGGGACGCTGGGAGATCGAAGTCGCGAATCCGGAGACGGTTGGGCAGATGTTCCGCTATCTGCCTGGCGTGCGGAGCGCCAGCATCGAGGACGGCGAGCTGGTCATCGAGGCGCCGGGCCTGCATGGCAGCGAGATTAGTCGCTATCTGGGAGAGCGTGGCGTCTGGCCGGAGAGCATGCGGCGGGGCGACGATGATGTGGAGCAAAACTTCCTGCGCTTGGCGGAAGGTGAGGCAGGACGATGAGCCAGATCGCGAACGTCGCGCCGAGCATGCGCCGGGTGATGCAGACTGGATCGGTAAGGGTGTGGCAGCTCACACGCAACGAACTCTTCAAGCTACGGAAGCGCCGGATGGTGTGGACGCTGCTGGCGGCGGATCTCTTCATCATCGGCGCGGCATGGCTGGCGCTGATGTATTCCGCGAGCCAGAGTGCCGATGGGTTCCAGCCGGGGCACCTGCTGGGCGGTCCTGATGCGCTGGCGTACATGATCGGCCAGCCGATGACGTGGGGGCGGCGCGGCGGGGAGTTTGTCGCGGCGGCGCTGGGCGGGCTGGTGTTCGGCGGCGAATTCAGCACGGGGGCGATCCGGCTGGTGCTGAGTCGGGGGGTGAACCGAACGCGCTATCTGGTGGCAAAGTACCTGGCGCTCGCGATTGTCTGCGCGGCGCTGGCGCTAGCGGGCATGCTACTGGCCGCGCTGCTCTGCAACTTCCTGGTGGTGATCCATCAACCGGCGCCGACGCTGCTCAACCTGGATGGACGGACACTCGGCATGCTAGTAGGGATGTCCATTGGGATGCTGGAGAACTATCTGTTCTGCCTGCTGCTGGGCGCGGCACTGGGCATTTTGAGCCGGTCGGCGGCGTTCGGTATCGTGGCGAGCTTCGGCTGGCTGATTGGGGAAGATATCGCGGCGCGGATTATCGTGGCCGTTGGCGGGGCGGCGCATACGGCGCCGGGCAATCTGATCGTGAGCCTGCTGTTTACCCCGAATCTGAATGCGTTTTACGCCCACTCGCTGCCGAGCTTCCTATCGGCCGCACTCAATCAGCTCGACGGGGTGATCGCGTGCGGCGCATCGGGTGCGATGTGTAGCGCGCCCGCCGGCCCGGTGCATGCGGTGCTGGTGTCGCTCGTGTGGGCGTTGATGCTGGGCGGCACGTCAGTGTATCTGTTCGTCAGGCGTGATGTGCAGCAGTAAGTAGAGTAGTACCAAGACCTCGTGTGACGGACACGGGCGCGGCAGGCAGCGCCCCTACCGACGGACGCGACGGGACCACGACGACATCCCAGAACGAACCGAGATCATATGACAGGATCGGCCACTTCGACATGGAGACGCAGGAGGTCCGGGATGGTCTCGGGTGGCCGGCGTCCCATGCCGCACTCAGTCGCCACGCCAAAATCGGCGATTGCCCGCTGAGCGGCGGCGATACGCCGTTGCGCTCCGTCGAGTCCGTCATGGAGGTGGATCAGTCCGAGGTAGAGCTCCGTCTGTGGATGTAGTGTCAGGGCACGCAGCGGCGCGAAGTAGGCCGCGTCGTCGCGGTTGCGCGGCACGGGCAGGTGTATCCAGTTTATCGGCCGCGCCACCCCCGCTGAGACGCTATTCGCCACTGCCACCAGCGTCGTGGTGTCCTCCGGCTCCTTGAAGTGCCTGTGTCCCAAGTCGCCGTAGCAGAGATGGTAGCCCAGCTGTACCGCCGACGGGATACGATTCCCCAAACGTATCAGGCGGTCCACGAGCAACTCCATGACATTGGTGCGCCCGGTCAGGTAGCCTCGGTTTACGCCCTCCAGAATGGCGAATTCGATCGCGACGTCCCACTGAATAGCAAGCTCGTCGTGTGGGATGGTTTCTAAGATCTGATCGAGCTCACGCATGAGAGCACGCTCGTACGCTGGCTCGGCCGCAGCCTGATCCCGCGGCGGGAAGAACGACGTGATGGTGGCAATCGGCGTGGGCAGCGAAACCTGGAAGCGCACGTTGGCAGGGATGACTGTCTCGCGCTGGAGTCGCGAAAAAACGGCGTGCGACGTGCGCGCGGCGTCAAAGTAGCCCAGGCTCTCGAACGCGATCTCGTCTGGGGAAACGCCGGGTCGCAGCCGCATGGACGATCTCGGCGCGTAGGCCGTCGTGTCCGGGGGTACCGCTTCTACCTGAGGGCTACGCTCCAGGAAATCGCCTTGCCACCGAATCCAGTTGCTGCGCACTCCCGTCTCGCCATCGGGGATGCGGCGTAACCGCCCACCGAGGATCGAAGTGGTCGTGGCAAACACCGCCTCCGCATCGCGAAGTGGGACGCTGCCTACCAGATGCACTCCACGCGGCTTTCCTTGATGCTCCTGGTGCGCTTCAGCGCCCATGCTTTGCTGGTCCGACATGCTGGTCTCCAATCCTCCTATCCACCGGCTCCGGCGTCGCTTCGCGAAGACTGTGGCGCTCAGATTGGCGCGACCCGTAGCGGTGTAGACTCACCATCTGGAAGATTCTAGGGAGGTATGGCTGCCCTTGATGATCGCATGATATCAAATTTGGTTGAGGTGTTGTCATTCGCAACGGAATGCAGCCCGCATCCCGTCTCGTGCGCTGGTCCTCGAGGGCCACGAGTGCCCACGAGTACTAAGAGCTTCTAACAAAACCATATGGCACATTCGCATACCCCTCACCCCAATCCCTCTCCCTAGAGGGAGAGGGGCCCGGAAAAGCGCGTGAGTCCGGCGCGGATGTCGTCTGGTTCTCCCTCTCCTGCGGGAGAGGGGGCAAGCGGGTGAGGGCCACCCCACGACGGCAACACCGTTTTGTTACCAGCTCTTAGGGCTGTGCGCCACGAAGTCCGCCTGCACGGCCTCACGAATCTCCGGTGATGCCGGCATTGCGCCCTACATCCTCACACCCGCACGGACAGCGGAAATCAGTCTACAAGCGCACTCAATGGGGTTTCACGCTGGGCTGAAGAAGGTCATCACCTTGTCGTCAGGGATGCCTAGGGAGGCGTGGCCGTTGACCATCTTCCACTGCCCACCCTCCTGATGATAGATCACGGTCCAGCGAATCAGGAAAGAACCTCCGTTCGGCAGTTTGGCCGTGTAGCGCACATTGGCCCAGCCAACAGTCCCCTCCTCATACGCCACAATCTCCAGGTCGTCCGGCATGCGTCCACTAGTGTTTTCAAGGGCGGCGCGCTCTATCTGCTCGATCGCCTCCCGCGTTGTGAGCCACTCACTTGGGTCGGTGCCAATCAACATTGCGCCGGGTTCACTCGACCAAAGGGCCATGACACTGGCGAGGTCCTTGGCCTTCGTGGCTTGAAACTCGCGCAACTGGATCTCGCGAATCGCCGGAGATGGCTGCATACGGTGCACTCCTCCCCTCAGGGGCCGTGCGGGCGCTCCATGGTGTCGCAGACTCGGTATAGCACTAAGAGATAGTTCCTCCTGATGTTCGTGGAGAAGACTGAATCAGATGACGCGGTTGGGCCGGCAGGTATGTCGGCTCGCGCGGACAGGAATGTCCGCGCCACCTTCATGTGTTCATGCATGTGTTCATGCATGTGTTCATGCCGACGTCAGTAGGAGCTGGCGAGGAGCCAGCGCAGATCACGTTCCTGGCTTGATGTTCTGGTTCACATGGAACAGGTTGGTTGGGTCGTATTTGGCCTTGATTTGCGCCAGGCGCGCGTAGTTGTCGCGGTACGCTGCTTTGACCTGGTCCTCGCCTTCGTCCATCATCATATTCACGTAGGCGCCGCCCGCCGAATAGGGATGCAGCGCCAGCCAGTAATCTCTGGCCCACTGGATCATGCGCTCGTTGTTGGCCGGGTCGGGGTCAACGCCAACCATTACTTCCGAGAAGTTGGCGTCGCGGAAGCTGAACGCAGTGTCGTTCTTGCCGACGCGATGCACCGCACCATTGATGGGATAGAGGTGCATGGTCGAGAACATCGTCGGGAGCTCCTCGCCGTACTTCGCGTGCAGGGCGATGGCTTGATCGCTCAGTTCGTTGAAGAAGTCAGCCTTCCAGTACCATTGCATACCCGGCGGATACAGCGCGTCGAAGAGGCTTTGTAGCGCCGGCCACGGGATTGGACCAGCGAAATCAATCACCGGTGTGCCGAAGGCTCGAATGGAAGCAAAGCGCTCCTCGGCTTGCTCCTGTGGGCCGGTGTAGCACCAGACAATCGCGCACATCTTCTTGAGCTGGAACGCTTCGGGGAATGGCGGAGCGGGCGGCACGGTCACGAAACCGAACCAGCCGTTAATGTCTTCGGGCGCTGTCAGGATGAAGTCGCGCCAGAACTTCAGGAGGTCGGCGGCCTGCTCGATTGGCCATATCATGGGACCGCCATAGACGGTGCTGATGGGATGCAGCCGGAACAGGAACGACGTGACGACACCGAAATTGCCGCCGCCACCGCGCACCGCCCAGAACAGGTCGGCATTCTCGTCCGCGCTGGCGGTGACGAAGCTGCCGTCGGCAAGCACCATATCTACACCCAACAGGTTGTCGAGTGACAACCCAAGCGTGCGCGAGAGGTAGCCAATGCCGCCGCCAAGTGTCAACCCGCCGACGCCGGTGGTGGAGATGAACCCGCTCGGCGCGGCCAGTCCGAAGGGGTGCGTCGCATGGTCAACCTCGCCCCAGATGCAGCCGCCCTCGACGCGCACGGTCCGATTGGCTGGGTCCACACGGATGCCTTTCATGCGCGAGAGATTTATCACCAGCCCGTCGTCGCAGGTGCCAAGCCCGGGCCCGTTGTGGCCACCACCACGTACCGCAACGGTGAGATGGTGCTCGCGCGCGAAGTTAACGGCAGCCATGACATCGGCGACGTCTACGCAGCGAGCGATGAGCGCGGGCCGTTTGTCAATCATGCCGTTGTAGACCTTGCGGGCCTCTTCGTAGCCCGCGTCACCGGGCTGGATCAGGTCGCCACGCAGGTTCGCGCTCAGCGCCTGCACGTCCGCTTCCGCCAGTCTGACCGTCGTCTGTTGTTGAACCATGCTCTTCTCCTCCCCTGGAGATCGCGATTCTTTGACGCTACACCTCGACGCAGCCGACGTGGAGTTATCTCCGGCGCGCGGGGTCACTGAAAGGGTAACAGAGGGGCCGTTACGAAAGCGTTATGCCAGCGTCAGGAGCAGCGACCGCGCCGCGCGGAGGTCTGGGGTGGAGAATCCTTCTGTGAACCAGGCATATACGTCGGCCAACAGGCGCCGGGCATCATCCGTGCGGTTTCGCGAGCGCCACATCTGTGCGAGGCTCATTGCCGCGCGCAGCTCCAGCGACCTGGCCTGTTGCGCTCGCGCCGTCTCGGCGGCCAGCAGCAGCTCCTTTTCGACATCGGCATCTTCCGCCCCATGCGCAAGCAGAAGCTCGCCGCGCAGACGGTGTAGCTCTGCATCCCACCAGTGCTCGTCGTGCGCGCGCGACTCGGCCATCGCCTCATCAATGGCCGCCAATCCATCCGCAATCTGCCCAACGGTATGGTGAGCGGATGCCAGGAGCCAGAAGTAATATGGCAGCCGCAAACGGGCGCCAGGCGCTTTAAACTCAGTGATCGCTTCGCGCAGGCGCGTGACATGCTGCGCGTCGGGCTGTTCGCAGGCGTTCGCGGTAGCAACCATGATGGCCGACCACGCGCGGTAGTAGGGTGCTTTATACTCAACCGCCAGCGCGTGCGCCGCCTCCGCGTGCGCCTTTGCCGCCGCGAGATCAGCGCCAAGCTGCTGAAGCGTTGCCAGATAGGCCGCTGCCAGCACCTCATTGAACGGCAGTATGAGGTCACGCGCGACGCGGAGCGCGTCGCGCCCACGGTTGATTGCCTGCTCGGGGTAGCCCAGACACCACAAGGCATGAGATTGCCAGGCCCGCGAGAGAACAGCGTAGCTCCAGCCCTGCGAATACAGAACGTCGAGCGACTCTGGTGTGTCGAGCTCGGTGATAACGCGCTCGAACGCCGCGTTGGCAGCGACAACCTGACCCAGGTGGAATTGTGCGCCAGCGACCACTACGCCTGAGAGCGACGGCGCGGTGCGGCGCGTGCTTGCGGACAACGCCTCGATCTGCTCAGTTACGCGCTTCACGTCTTCCAAGTTCGCCTGCACCACCAGCACCGACTGATACCCATACAACGCATCCATTCGCTGGGTCTCGTCGCCAACCGTTTTGCTCAGAGCGAGGGCGCGGTCTATCACGCGCTCCAGCTCTGGGGCCGTCCAGCCTTTCGTTACGCGATAGAGGGGCGCCAGCGCCAGCAGCAGGCGCAGCTCTTGCGCATCACGCTTCGATCCGCCGGGGAGATGGTGGAGTAATGCCAGATCGCGCACGAGCAAATTGATGGCGTCGTCGTTCGCGTAGATGCGCCGGGCCACATCCGCCGCACGGAGGTAGTACGGAATGGATTGCTCGGCCAGTCCAGCGCTCTCATAATGCGAGGCGATCTGGCCACTCACGGGATCGAGGTCGCCGGCGTGGAGCGCTTCAAGCGCCTGCGCGATGCGCCGGTGCAGCAGGTGGCGCTGGGGCAGGCTGATGCCGGCATAGACGACTTCGCGCAGTTTGTCGTGGCTGAAGTCATAGGCATATGTGCCATGCCCGCGCACGATGCGCCGCTGCCACAGCTCGTCGAGCGACCGCACGGCGCTATCCTCGCCGGCGTTGCCGGCGCGTACGAGCACATCCAGCCGAAACTCGCGACCGATGGTTGCGGCAAGGGCGGCCAGCTCACGCGCGGGCGGCGACAACTGCGCGAGGCGGGCCGCGATGACGGCCTGCACTCTGGGGGGCAACAGTGGCTCTGGCGAATCAGGAGACGGACTGCTCCTGGTTTGAGCACTCACGCCGTTGAGGGGCGGGTTGTCGAAGCCGGCGCGCATCGTCTCGACGACGAAGAGAGGATTGCCTTCCGTCTCGCGGAATAGGAGCAGCGCTCGCGTGTCATTCAGCTCACGCCCGAGAATGAGCGCGCCCAGCTTAGCGGTTTCGGCGGCGTCCAGCGGCTGGAGCGGAAGCTCGATGACGCCAACGGTGTCGTGCAGATGCAGTAAGAGCGCATGCAGCGGATGTGTCGCCGCTATCTCTTCGGAGCGGGCGCTGGCGACGACCAGCAGATGCGCCGCGGTATCGAAACGCAGCAAATAGTGCAGCCATTCGAGGGTTTCCTGGTCGCACCACTGGAGGTCGTCTATCAGCAGTAGGAGTGGCTGTGGTGCGGCGAGCACAGCCCGTGCGAGCGCCTCGAAGAAGCGTTGGCGCTGGCCAAACTCGCTTAGTGGCTCATAACGCGGTAAATCCGGGTGCTCGCTCAGGAGCTCGGGAAGGAGACGCGCCAACTCAGTGAGCCAGACGGGATCGAGGCGCGCGAGGTAGGGTCGCAAGCACTCACTACGCAGCCAATCCGTCACTGGCGCGAGCGAGAGCTGGCCTTCGGCGGCATAGCAACGGGTCTTTGCGGTGCTGGCACCATGTTGCCTGGCCCAGCGCACCATCTCGTCGCCCAGTCGCGATTTGCCGATGCCGGCCTCACCGCTCACCAGCACAAAAGCCGGCCCACTGGCCGAGGCTGATTGCCACGCTTCGCGAAGGCGCGCCCACTCATGCCGGCGTCCAATCAGGGATGGGGTGACGGTGAGGGCGGGACGCCGTTCTTCGACTGGCGAGGCCGCTCCATCCAGGCGCATCAAATGCTGGTAGGCCTCGTACGTGGCTGGGCTGGGAGCGACGCCTACCTCGCGCTGCAATGTGGCGACGCAGGTATGGTAGACGCGGAGGGCGCCGGCACGATCCCCCTTGCGGGCCAGCAGGCGCATGAGGTAGCGATAGGCGTCTTCGTTCAGCGTGTCGTGCCGGAGCAGGCGCCACGCGTACTCTATCGCGGCAGGATAGTCACGCTGCGCCTCCAGAAGCTGGATGAGCTGGTCGAGCGCTTGCAGGTGCCGCTGGCGCAACTGATCGCGTACCGACGCAATCCACTCGTCGTAACAGCCGGGCAGAAGATCAGCCTGGTAGATATTTACCGCCTGTTCGAGCGCGAGGCGGAGTGATGCAGGGTTGTCGCGATGCGTTGTCGCTTCGGTCAGCGCGCGCTCGAAATCGGCGACATCCAGGGTGAACGGCGCATTGGGGAGCCAGCGAAGCGTGTTCGTGTCGGCCTGGAGGAAGGTATCGGCGGCGGGCAGAACGAGGCGCAGCGCGTGCAGTGTCTGGCGCAGGTTGTTGCGCGCCTGAGCCTCGGTCGAATCAGGCCAGAACAGGAACGCGAGGTGCTGGCGAAGCTGGGGGGTATCACGATGCAGCACGAGATACGCGAGCATCGAATGCACGCGTGGAGCGTGGATACCGGCCACCGGCTCGCCGCCATAGGCCAGGCTGAAATTGCCGAGCAGGCGTACCTGAAGGGTCGGAGGCATTGACGCGGCTCCATCGAAGAATATATGGATTTTGGCGACGGATTCTATCACATGGAATGAGACGGTTGTGGCCCCCAGTGGCCGGAGCATGGATGAGAAGCGTGCAGGAGCCAGGAAATATATCACCCACATCAATGGTATGTGATACCGCGTATACAGAGACCAGCTAGCGCCGTAAAACACACGAGCGCGGCATACATACGACGCCACGGCGCGGGCGAAGAGTAGCCGCGCATAATTATCGTCGCATTATTATACGCACACGTCGAAGCGTCATGTGATGAGTTACATTACGCAATGGGAACAGGAAGGATGCGGGCAAGGAAGTGGCCGGTGTAGGATTGTGGCAGGCGGGCGATGTCTTCGGGTGTGCCCTCGGCGAGAATCTCGCCGCCCCGGTCGCCCCCTTCGGGTCCCAAGTCAACAATCCAGTCGGCAGACTTGATGACATCAAGATTGTGCTCGATGACGACGACGGTGTTTCCGGTATCCACAAGGCGCTGGAGGACGTGGAGCAGGCGCTCAACATCGGCGAAGTGCAGTCCAGTGGTTGGCTCGTCCAGGATGTAGAGCGTGCGTCCGGTGGCGCGGCGAGAAAGCTCGGTGGCGAGCTTGATGCGCTGGGCCTCGCCGCCGGAGAGTGTGGTGGCGGGCTGGCCGAGACGGATGTAGCCCAGGCCGACATCGTTGAGCGTGCTAAGCTTATTGGCGATGGAGGGGACGGCCTCGAAGAAGCGCAGGGCCTCCTCGACGGTCATGTCGAGCACTTCGGAGATGGTTTTACCCTTATAGTGGATCTCCAGTGCCTCTCGGTTGTAGCGTTTGCCTTTGCAGGCTTCGCACGGCACGTAGACATCCGGCAGGAAATTCATCTCGATGGTCAGGATGCCCTCGCCTTTGCAGACCTCGCAGCGCCCGCCCTTGATATTGAAAGAGAAGCGACCGGGCTGGTAGCCGCGCAGGCGCGCTTCAGGCACCTGGGCGAACAGCTCGCGGATGGGCGTGAAGGCGCCAGTGTAGGTGGCGGGGTTGGAGCGCGGCGTGCGACCAATCGGCGACTGGTCAATGTCAATCACCTTGTCGAGCGCGTCTACACCATCAATGCCGTCGTGATCGCCGGGACGCGCATGAGCGCGGTTGAGCTGCATCGCCAGGGATTTGTGCAGGATCTCGTTGACGAGGCTGCTCTTGCCGGAGCCGGAGACACCAGTGACGGAGACAAACATGCCCAGGGGAATCTCGACATCAATATTCTTGAGGTTGTTCTCGCGGGCGCCACGGATGAGCAGCTTTCGGCCATTGCCGGCGCGACGCTGGCGTGGTGTTGCGATGCGGCGTTTGCCGCTGATGAACTGGCCGGTGAGCGAGGCCGGGTTGGCGGCGATTTCGTCAAGCGTGCCTTCGGCGACAACATAGCCACCGTGCTCGCCAGCGCCAGGTCCGATGTCTATGATGTGGTCGGCGGCGCGCATGGTATCTTCGTCATGCTCGACGACGAGCAGGGTGTTGCCGAGGTCGCGCAGGTGGATCAGCGTGCGGATGAGGCGGGCATTGTCGCGCTGATGCAGGCCGATGCTAGGCTCGTCCAAAATGTACAGCACGCCCATGAGGCTGGAGCCGATCTGCGTGGCGAGCCGGATGCGCTGGGCCTCGCCGCCGGAGAGCGAGGCGGCGGAGCGGAAGAGCGAGAGATAATCCAGGCCGACATCCACAAGGAAGCCGAGACGGGCACGGATCTCCTTGAGGATCTGGCGCGCGATGACGCCTTCTCGCTCAGTAAGCGGAGTGATGAGCCGATCTTCCGGTCTTCGCGGGCGTCCGGTTGACGCATCTCCCTCCTCAGAGGGGATGAGGCTGCCGTTTTTGCCGGATTTGGGAGTGGATTTTACCACGGAGAACGACGGAGAATGGCCGTTGGCGGTTGCCGATTTTGCCGGAAAGGGAACATCACCCACAGTGGGCGCGGCAGGCAGCGCCCCTCCATCCGCGGGGAGAGAGGAGGCAGAGGTGGCGGCGGTAAGGGCATCGAAGAAGCGGAGAGCGTTGACGATGGAGAGGTTGCCGACTTCGACGATGTTGCGGTTGCCGACGGTGACGGCGAGGACTTCTTTCTTGAGCCGGGCGCCCTTGCAGACGGGGCAGGGAACGGCGGACATGTACTGCTCGATCTCCTGCCGCCCGTGCTCAGTGGCCTCCTTGTAGCGGCGCATGAGGTTGGGAACGACGCCCTCGAAGGCGGTGTTATGCTCGCGACGAGTGCCCTGCCGGTTGCGGTAGTAGAACGACACCTCGTCGTTGGCGCCGTGAAGGACGACGTTGCGAGCCTCGTCGGTGAGGTCTTTCCAGGGAGTGTCGAGACTGAAGACGAAGCGCTTGGCGACGGACTTTAGCAGGGTCGTGTACCACTGGCTGGCGCTGGCGAAGCGGCTCCAAGGGAGGATGGCGCCCTCATTGATGCTGAGGTCAGGGTTGGTGACGATGAGGTCTTCGTCAATCTCCAGCTTGGTGCCAAGGCCGGTGCACTCTGGGCAGGCGCCTTTGGGGCTATTGAAGCTGAAGCTGCGCGGCTCGATCTCTTCGAGGCTGATGCCGCAGTAGACACAGGCAAAGTGCTCAGAGTAGAGCTTCTCCTCGCCGCCAATGATGGAGACGAGAACAATGCCGTTACCAAGCTTGAGGGTGGTCTCCACGGAGTCGGCAACGCGGGTGCGCTGGCTCAATTCGGGATCGCCGGGGGCGTCGGCGTTGTCGGCGACATACGCGGCTGGGCGCTCCGCAACGAGGCGAAGGCCGGTTGCGTGGCCATTGGAACCAGGCGTCTCCTCGGCGGCGGCATGGGGATGGCGGATGACGAGGCGATCTATCACCACTTCGATGGTGTGCTTCTTGTATTTATCTAGCTCGATCTCTTCGCCCAGGTCGCGGATATCGCCGTCCACACGAACGCGAACATAGCCCGCGCGGCGCATGTCCTCGAAGATATTCTTGTATTCGCCTTTGCGCTCGCGTACCAATGGGGCGAGGAGCATGAGGCGGGAATTGTCCGGCAGGGCGACGATGGCGTCCACGATCTGCTCGACGGACTGGCGGCTGATCTCGCGCCCACAATTGGGGCAATGGGGGTGGCCGACGCGGGCGTAGAGCAGGCGCATGTAGTCCCAAATCTCGGTGACGGTGCCAACGGTGGAGCGGGGATTATGGGACGTGCTCTTCTGGTCTATGGAGATGGCGGGCGAGAGGCCATCAATGTGGTCTACGTCGGGCTTATCCATCTGGCCGAGGAACTGGCGCGCGTAGGACGAGAGCGACTCGACGTAGCGCCGCTGCCCTTCAGCGAAGATGGTGTCGAAGGCGAGGCTGCTCTTGCCGGAGCCGGAGAGGCCGGTAATGACGACGAGCTTGTCGCGCGGGATGACAATGTCAATGTTTTTTAGATTGTGCTCGCGAGCGCCCCGGACGACGATACGATCTTGCGGCATAGACCAGCTTCTTATAGAGATAACGCCGGCTTGCGTTGGCGTGGTCCGGCAGGAAGGATACTATTGGGAACGATGAAAGTGTATCAGGCGAAACTGGACACCCACTGTCAGGAATGGCAGGGATGGGAGAAGGGTACTACCGAATACGCGCAGGATCATGGCGACATTGCGAGCCTGAACGTCCGGCACGCGGAGCGCCGTGTTCAAGCCATCGATCGGGTACACATCCGCCGCATGTCAATGTATGTCAGCTCGACACACTGGGGGCGCGGACCCGCGATGTCGCGATGCGCGTATGCCCTCTCAGTATAGAACGCTTGTACGAGGAACGTCAAGCTGAACGGGACGTTTTTATGGCGCGGGAACAGGAAATGCGTGACCGTGAGTGTCCTATAAACGGGAACAGCCGGGTGGTCACCACAAAAGAGCAGCGTGGCTCGACGTGCAGGCTTGCGAGCGATCATTGCCAGGTGCTCGCTTCCTCGAAGAGCGCAGCAGCCAGTAGGGAGCTGCGCCTTGCGATCTCTTGAGGCGTGTACGGTCTTCCCTGCTCAAGCCACCAGGTGATGGCTTCAACAAACAGCGTGGACACGAGGTCGGGCACAAACTCATCGGAGAATGTGTGAGCGGGGCGCTCGGAGGCATTCGGTCCGTGAGGCAGTCGCCCACGCGCTTTAATCAGGTCAGCCAGCGACGCACGCATCTTTCTCACAAACCAGGGGCTTCCTTTTCTGCCCAGCAACGCGCGATACAGCCGTTCATATGCCGCGATATGCTCGAAGAACGTGACCCATACTTCAGGAGGATGCACCTGCCCCAGGTCTCCAATCGCGTTCAGCAAGGCGCTCATGGCTTCCTCAAAGATCTGCTCCACCAGGTCGAATTTATCCCGATAGTTGCGATAGAATGCGGCGCGGCTTACCATCGCGCGCTCGGTGATCTCGCCGACGGTGAGCGCCTCGAATCCCCGCTCCTCGATCAATTCAACTAACGCCTCACGCAGCAGTTTCTGCGTACGCCGCACGCGTAAATTACTCACCGACTGTGTCATTTTGTGCCCTTTGTCTCATCCGAGACACCTGTCCATGATTGAACCTTGTTCCACCGCACACGTCCGCCTACACTAAAAGCCAGACGCGAAGACCCATCTGAGACAGCATGTCTCACAGTGGGCGTCTTGTCAACGTTCAGATGAAGAAAGGTCTATCAACCCCGACGTGTCTCGCGAAAGGAGATACCTCTGACGCAAATGATGGAGATTGAAGGGCAGGCCGAAAAGGGACTGTCAGCGTTGCGTACGCCTGGTGACCGCTTCGCCTAACGGTCATCACGTTCCGGTTTTTTGGTCTATGATAGTGCGTCCCTGGTAATGCGTTCCCGGAAGAATTCCGATAAGGAGCACGATCTATGCATTCGTTCGCACGTCACCTTCACAACCAATCCGGCGAGGCGACGGCCAAAGAGACCAAAGGGCTGATCCTCAACGGGGGGTGGCGCCACGACCTGATGGGATGGTTCATTGACGTCTTTTTGTTCCGTGGCAAGTGGCGAGAGCTACGGCTTCGGACTGCTACCCTCGCCCGCATACAGCCCAGAGAGCGCGTGTTGGATGTGGGGTGCGGCACGGGAACGCTGGCGATTGAAGTCCAGCGCCGCGTTGGTAGTGGGGTCCGCGTCGTGGGTATTGACCCGAGCGCGGAGCAGATCGCCCGCGCCCGCGCGAAAGCGACTCGGCGCAACGTGCCCATTGATTTCCAGATCGGGGTGATCGAGCAGCTCGCTTTTCCCGATCAGGAGTTCGATGTGGTGCTCAGTACCTTGATGATGCATCATTTGCCTGCCAGCCTCAAACGTCAGGGCCTCGCTGAAATCGCTCGTGTGCTCAAACCAGGGGGACGCCTTGTCATTGCCGATTTCACGCGCAAGCAGGAACGCCAGGGCCGAGCGGCGCGGTTTCACGCAGGGGGAAGCAACGTACAAGATCTGGCTGCCCTGGTACGTGACGCCGGTTTCGCAGCGGTGGACACGGAGGAGATGCGGATCCCACGATTCTCCGCGTTCCCAGGAGCGGGCTTTGTCAGTGCGCGCAAAAGCTGAGATGGATGTGCGATTACCATGAAGACGCGGCCCAGGTAGTGTGCCGTCGCCACAATCCGCGCGTCCTGCCTCGCTCCCAGCAGCTTGCCATGGAGCCTCGGAACGCTGCTTGAATTTCTCGTCTGATGTGCTAGCTGCCGGTCGCATCGGGTAGGTTGGTGATGGTCCACTCGCCGAAATGCTGCACGCTGTGGGCATGGTAGCGCTGTAGAATTTCATCGGCGCGGTCAGCATCACTGGAATCGGCGACCAATGTCATGACGACTGAGCGGCCCTGGCGCAGCGCGTTCATGTATGCTTGTTCGCTCGATTCCGCCTCGGTCAGCGCTTTACGGGCGCTTTCCCAGAACTTGTCAAGCGGGTTTTGTTGGTCTTTTTGCTGGTGGACCATATGGAGCGAGTCGGCGCCCGACAGCAGGTCGACATGCGTAAATCCACTGTCACGCAGGGCATGCGCGGCGCGCTCCGCCTCCTGGCGCTCATTGATCACCGCGATGATGTGATTCGTCGGGTAGTGCGCCGCTTCCTCAGCTGCGTGTTTCTGTACTGGCATATATACTCCTCAGAGCTGTAGCTCGTACGCTGCCGAATCGCCGTCTGTATTTCGGGTGGCGGCATCACATCGAGATGTAAGAAACCAGCCGCAAGATTAAGGCCAGCGCCGGCGGTATGTGCAGCGCGCTGATGGGGACCAGGAAGCGGGTTAATCCTCGCGGTCACGGCGCTTCTGGTAGCGGAGCCTGAGGCGGATGATGCGAAAGCGTGTGGCGATCATGGCGAAGGGATTGCGGCGCGGAGGGCGCATGTCAACGACGTTGCCGCGCCAGACGGGGGCGCTGCGCGAACCGAAGAGGCGCGGAAACCAACTCTGGGCGAGACCAAGGACGAGCAGAACGAAACCGGCAACAGCAACAAGACCAGAGAGGAGGCTCTGGTCGCCGGCGGTGAAAGCGATTCCGGCACCGATGAGGATGAGGAGAATACCGAGCAGGATGAAGATATCCACGCGCGACAGCGGTGTCTTGATGCCCCGCGGCTTTGGCTGGCGCGGGCGATTGAAGGCACGAATACGGTCACTGATGCCCTGTCGTGGCTCTGTGTGATCCAGGTTACGGAGAATCTCTTCGATTTCCCGCTCGTATCTATTTGGCATCAAGGACCCCCTGCCGGAGCAGACTATCCTTCAACCACCGCCGCAGGTATATGGCGCGTTCCGCCCTGCCACAGTATAACCCATCGTGGGACTTCTCACAACTGCCGCAATCGGTGGATGGCTTCGCGACGCACCTAGCGCAGCGCGGGCGTTTCATGTGCGCGGGCGATGGGCCACGGCGTGGTTGACACGCGCCTCACATGCCGGGTGTACCTGGCATGAGTGCCGCCATCATTGACGATTTTAGCGCAAACAGCGCCAGCAATTCGATAATAGCGCAGACGACCGCAAGCGTGAAGATTGGGAAGAAGCGGTGCCAGGTGGCGAACCGTCCCACGTGGTTGCCAACGCCGAGGAAGAGGACGATGTTGACAAGAGTGAGCGCGAGGATGAGTCCGGCGGAGCTGAAGAGCGCGATGGGATAGAGCATGAAGGCAACGGACGAGCCAATCGTACCGATCGCCAGGAAGGCGAGCAGCAGCACCGGCAGCATGAGGGAAAGCTGACGGACTGAGGCGAAGGATGGGCGCTGGTCTTCGTGTTTCCAGACGAGCGTGTTGGCGACGGGGATAATGAAGGCGGCCATCGCGGTGCCGGTGCCGAGGCCCGTAGCGAGGCGAAGGAGGTTGTGTGGCTGGTAGAGGTGCGGCAGGCCGAGATCAAGGAAGAGCGAGTTGAAGCCGTCTATGGCGAGGATGAGCACGCAGAGGCCAAACACGAGCGACACCCATTTGCTGGGAAGCTGCGCCGAGCGGATGCGTCCAGTGGCCCAGAGGACGAGGGTGGCGGCGGTGAAGCCGCTGTAGATGCCGGTGTTGCGCGAGCAGAGAGGAAGCTGCTGACCGCCAGGGAAGAAGGAGTGGGAGGGAATCTGTGCGCAGATACCGCCATCCAGGGTGCGCAGGCGCTCGATAAGGGTGGCGCCGGGGAGGAAGGCGAGCGCGGCGATGGCGACGACGTACACGGCGCCCAAGCCGATGACGAGCCAGTCCGGTGGGCTGGGCTGGCGCGCGGGAGCTGGCGGAGCTGGCGTTGTGCTAACCGGCGCGGGCGGGTTAGCCTGCTCGATACTCATGCGGTGTCGCTCCCCTCATTCGTCGCGGGAAAGGCTGTTACTCATACAAGGATACCACGAGCTGGAGCCATTCTTACCGTGCGCAGGTACTCCTAAAGCAGCCAGTATCTTCAGTGGACTTGGATACGAGCGGAACTGTCTGCTCGCGAGAGTAGCTGCCGTCATGTATCGTGGTCCAACCAGGGAAAGCGAGCCGGCGGCAGCCTATCACACAGGGAGCCCTCCGGCTTCACAGCTTGCGAAAGATGAGCACGGACCATTGCGGTAGGCGAATGGATATCTGCCCACCAGCATCCACATGCAAGCCGGCGAGGTAGTTGCCGGAGTCGGGCCAGCCGCCGTATTGGGGCGCCTGCGAGTTGAAGATCTCGGTCCAGGTGTCGCCCGCGCCGCCGACGGTGACGCCGTAGATGGGATCGCGCCACTGGTTGTCGCTCAGGTTGACGACGACGAGAAGCACATTGCCCGTATCATTCCAGCGCGTGAAGGCCAGCACGCGATTTTGGGCGTCGAAATGCGGGAACGCTGGCGGGATGTCTGAGCGGAGGGCCGGATTGTCCCAGCGCACGGCGTTGATGTCGCGTACCATGTCGCGCATGGGCTGGCCGATGGGATCGCCCGCGATGCTCCAATCGAAGCGGTGGTCGCCGTAGGCGTCGTTCTCCGGGTTCCAGTAGCCGTCGTGGTGGCACTCGCTGCCCATGAAGAGCATGGGCGTGCAGGGCATGGCGACGTTGAGCGCCCAGCCCAGGCGCGCCTGCGCCCGCGCGTACCAGTTGTCGCGCCCCGTCAGCGGGCCGCCGATCTTCTCAACGAAGTAGCGATTCTCGCGCAGTCCGCCACCACCGGGCTTGTCCCAACTTCCCACGCCTGACGCGGAGTTGTAGGACCATTGATTGAAAATCTGGTCGTGGGAGCCGAGCAGGTACTTGATGGCGCTGTAGGCCGCTGGATAGCCGAAGCGACCGATGAGCGCGCGCAGGCTGTAGATGTCGCCATCGCTGATGACGTGCGCGAAGGCGTCGGGGCCGCCCATATCCCAGCAGGCGCGGAAGCCGATATCGCCGAAGATGTAGGCCGGGTCACTGTCTTCGGCATAGATGAATTTATCGGGGAAGCCGGCGACCAGCGTGCGAACGATGGTTTTCAGCCCACCTTCGGAGAAGTTGGCGGCGGAGTCAAAGCGGAGGCCATCTATATGATACTCGCGGAACCACATCGCTGCGTTCTCGATGAAGAACCGCTGCACGTGGATGGAATCGTGATCCGGGCGGCGACCAAATCCCGTCTCGACGGTGCTGAAGTAGATGCCGCCGCCGGTACGCGGGTCACTCACGTTCGTGCGGTGCCCGGTGTTACCGTCGAATTGCCAGAGGTTGTGTGTCACATCCATGTGGTTGTAGACGACGTCGAAAAAGACGGCCAGCCCGCGGCGATGGCAGGCGTCAACGAGATGGCGCAGGTCGTCGGGAGCGCCGTAGAGCACTTCTGGAGCGTAATAGTTGCTGGGGTTGTAGGCTTCGCCTTCGGAGCCGCGATACTCGCCGGTCGGTAGGAGCTGAACGGCGTTGAAGCGCATGGAACAGATGTAGTCGAGCTTGGACTCGAATTGGTCGAAGCGGGCTGTACCGCCATTCGTGTCGGTGGTGACGGTCATCCCATCGTTGCGCCCGACGAAGGAGCCGACATGCGCCTGGTAGATGATGAAGTCCGCGAAGGAGGGAGTCTGAAATGGAGCGGAGAAGGTGTAGGTGTCAGGATCAACTACTATCGCGAGGGTCGTCGGATCAGAGGAGATGACCTGACGGGCGCAGGGATCGGCATGTGGGACAGATGATCCGCCGGGATTGTACGAGTCTCCGCCGCGGTTGGTGATGTCGAGCTGGTAGCAGTGTCCGGCGGCGACACCGGAGACGCCGGCTGACCAGTAGGCGGAATTGGTGGCGTCCGGGCTGAGGGGCAGCGCAGTGAACGGTCCAGCGACGGAGGGAGCAAGGCGCACGTTGACGGCGCTGGCGTTGGGCGCCCACACACGGAAGACCGCGCCGGACTTGTCAGGGAACAACGTGGCTCCCAGTGCGGTCATTCCACCTGGCACGGGCGTGATGGTATACATCGCGGCTTGCTCCTTGCTGGCTACACTGTGCCACGGGAACAGTACCTTACCGAGATGATGTTGTGCTGGTAAGGATGCATGTCGAGCATACCTGATACCGCCGCCCTAGCTCAAGCCGGGGATGGTGAACCAGCCATTGATGAGCAGCAGCCAGTTGAAGAAGATGACGACGCCCATGAGCGTGAGGAGAGCGCCGGTAACGATCTCGATGGCGCGTAGATGTGGCGTCAGACGCTTCAGGGCGGGACCGAGACGGTCGAAGGCGAGGCCAAGCGCGAGGAATGGCACACCCAGACCGAGCGAGTACACGGCGAGAAGCAGCACGCCGGACTGGAGGGTGCCGGCCTGGGCGGCGAGGATCAGAATGCCGCCAAGGATGGGGCCGACACATGGAGTCCAGCCGATGGCAAAGATGAGGCCGACGAGGAAGGAGAGCGGGTAGGCGCTGCGCTGGGCGCGGAAGGTGAGGCGTTTTTCGCGGTTGAGACCGGGCAGGCGCAGGATGCCGGCGACGTGCAGCCCAAAGAGAATCAGCACAACGCCGCCGATCTGGCGAAGCTGGAGCTGATGACTGGAGAGGTAGCTGCCGAGGACGCTGGCGGTGGCGCCGAGGGCGATGAAGGTGACGGTGAAGCCAGCGACGAATGACGCGGCGTGCAGAAGCGTAGCGGTGCGCAAGGCGGAGCGTTTGCGGGCATCGAGCGCGGAGGTTTCCCAGATGGCGGGGCCGACAAGCTGCGCCATGTAGATGGGCGTGAGCGGGAGGACACACGGGGAGAGGAAGGAGAGCAGCCCGGCGAGAAATGCGCCGAGGAGTGTGATGTTGCCCGCAAGCACCAGCGTAACCTCCCTGGGTTCCTCACCCGCTCTCCCCGCTTCCGTGGGAACAGGGGAAATTTGGGCTGGCGAGACGACCGGCGATTCAACCACCAGCCGCCGTATCGTGTCACAGCCCGTGTGTTGAGAGTATAGCGCACAGCGGCGGGACTGGGAACCGATGCCTTATGCATCGGGGACGGTGGCGTGGAGAATTTCGGGGCCACGGCGCACGAAGACGGGAGCGATAATGCGGGTGGGCACCTGATATAGCAGGGTGCCATAGGAGAGGGCGAACGGCAAGGTGAAGACGAGCCACGATTCTTTATGGATGGCGAGCGGCATGAGGACGGCGGTGGCGACGGGCAGCAGCAGGAGGATGGCGAGGAACAGCGTACTCGTGGAGATGACGCTGCGCAGGCAGCCATTTTCAGATGAGAAGGAGCTGGCGTCACCCATGCGCATCTGGCGGGAGCGGAAGGGGAAGAGGACGGACGTGACGTTGCCGATTCCCAGCATCGCGAGGAGGGCAGCCAGCCCACCGATGAGAGCTAGAGGGACGTAGAACCAGCCGCCGGTGATGGCGGCTTTGATTAGCGTGAGAACGATCTCCATCGTATACGCCAGGACGCCAATAGCCAGGTTTTTACCCCAGAAGATGTCGAGCGGGCGAATGGGAAAGAGGAAGAGCGTTTGGAGGCCCTGACGCTCCAGCCCAAAAGCGTTGATGGCCAGGACCAGAACGATAAGCAGGGCGGGCAGCGGCGCGAAGAGAACGCCGAAAGGTCCGGCGACGTCGAATTGGGTGAGGTAGGGGGAAGAGTGCGGGCTGGAACTGGCGTAGAGGTTGGGCAGGAAGACGAGCAGGATCGGCGCGAGCGAGCTGAGCAGCGCGGCCTTGAGCTGTGGATCACGCCAGAGATAGCGCAGGTCTTTGGCGGCGATGGCCAGCGCGGCACCAGAGAGCGGGACGTGACGGGCGCGGGTGGCGAGTCTGGCGGATACGCTCCCTTTGTCAGTGGCAAGCGTGACGGGAGCGGTGGATATGGGGCGACGGACACGACGGGGGCGCGCGGTGGCGGCGCTGGCGGTTTCGGCGCTGGTAATGCTGTGATCGAGCACGCGCGCCCAGATGACGAGCAGGACAGGCACGAGCAAGGCAAGCATTAGGAGCCAACCAGAGGCGACCAGAATGTTTCCATGTCCGGCGTTGAGGATCGCCTGCGCGGCCATACCGGGCGGGGTATATTGCAGGAAGCGCTCAAGGTGGAGGGTGCTGAGCAGGTCGGTGTGCGCCAGCCCGAAAGCGTTGTCTATGTGACTGAAGAAGAGTTGATCGAGCAGCCAGCATGAGGAGCCGAGCAGCGCGAAGAGGACGACGGTAAGGTCGCGGTAGCGGCGGCTGCGCAGCAGTCCCATGAGGGCGGCGAGGATGAGCTGGCTGAAGCCGACGATGTGGATGTAGGCCAGGGCGAGCGCGACGACGGTGAAAGCGGTAGCGATGGGCGTGGCGTGCCAACCGACGAGAATCGCGGCAAAAAGCGCGAGGATGAAGAGTGTGCTGACGTCGAGCAGCGTGGAGAGCACAAGGCTGACCATCTGCTCGCCGCGTGTGACGGGGTAGCTTTGCAGCTTGGTGACGTCCAGTCCTTCGTTGAGGCTATATTGCAGCAATGGCAGGACGGCCCAGGCGCCATAGAGGAAGGCGAGCACGCCGAACAAGACTTCAACCGTAGAGTGATAGGGCAGCGACGTGAAGGCGAAGCTGGTGGCTGCCGCGAGGCCGCCGCCGGCGATCAAAATGAACAGCAGCCCGAAGACGAGACCGACCACGCGCCGCCAGTCGCGGGTGTAGCCGCGCACGGTGATGCGCCAGCGAAGCCAGAGCAGTGTGCGCACGTGGCGGGGATTAACCGCGAAGCTAATATCATGGTATTGAGCACGCTCGCGGGTGCGCGGATGGGTGGGAGAGGATATGCCGGCTATTCCAGCCATTCCAGTCCTCCCTCGCGCATGTCGGCGCCGACGAGCTGCAAGAAGATGTCTTCCAGCGAGGAGTTTTCGGTGCCGGCGCGCTGGCGCAGATCGGCTAGCGTGCCCTCGGCGACGAGCTGACCGGCGTTGATGATCCCGACGCGGGTACAGAGGCGCTCGACAACTTCCATGATATGGGAGCTGAAGAAGATGGTGGTGCCAGAGGCGGTGAGGTCGCGCAGGATATCGCGAATGACGCGCGAGCTGACGGGGTCTATGCCCTCGAACGGCTCATCCAGGAAGAGCACTCGCGGGCGATGGATGAGAGCGGCGGCGAGAGCGGCTTTCTTGCGCATGCCGACGGAATAGTCCACGACGAGCTTGTCGGCGTCGGCGGTGAGCATGAGTACATTGAGCAGGGACTCGGTACGGTGGCGCGTTTCGTCCTTCGGCAGATCGTAGAGGCGACCGGCGAATTCGATGATCTCGCGGCCAGTGAGGCGCTCGTAGAGGTTGAGATGCTCGGGAAGGATGCCGATGAGCTTCTTGGCGGCCAGGGGGTCGCGCCAGACATCCACGCCATCTATGAAGGCAGTGCCGAAGCTCGGTCGCAGGAGGCCGACCATCATCTTGATGGTGGTGGATTTGCCAGCGCCGTTGGGACCAAGGAAACCAAAAAACTCGCCGCGCCGCACGGCGAGATTGAGGCCGTTGACGGCGATCTTGGGGCCGAAGCTGCGCGTGAGACCCCAGGTGGCGACCGCGGCGTCGGGCGGCGGGAACGGAGCGGCGCCATGTGGCGGCGGGGCGGGCTGAACGGATGGCATCGAGGCGTCGGGCGGGATGGTCGGCGGCATGTACATGAAGACTTCCCTAGCGAAGCGAGACCGCGCGCGAGCACGGGCGGCATTCCAGCGAGCGGGGGCGTAGTACGGACCTCTCAGCCGCATTGTAGCACACGGCGAGCACGAATCGAGATGATCCAACCCCATGCCGCAGCCCGGTCGCTTCCGCCGGAGGAAGCGGGGAGTCTGCGCCCAATAGCATCATTGACCGCGCCGTCGAATCGTGGTAAGATCGCCGGACATCTTGCGCACCGAGATGAACACGTTCGTCGGCGCGAGAGTGACACGGGGTAGTCATGCGCTATCCCGCATATGTGCGTGTCCGCGATATCGTGCGGTGTAGCCAGGACAGCATCTATAGAATGAGCCGCAGCCGTGAAAACGCACTCTCGTGACTCTCAGGAGCTGTCGGTTCCTGAGAGCTCCTCTTCTGAGCGGGAAACGCCCGCGACCGCTAGCCCACAACAGCCAGGAAGAAGCCTGGTGAGCGCCTTTGCCTCGTTACGTCAGCGCAATTTTCGTCTGTTCTGGTTTGGCCAGCTCATCTCGGTCATGGGCACCTGGATGCAAGCCATCGGGCAGGCGTGGTTGGTGCTGGAGCTTACCCATAGCGCCTGGCAGCTCGGCGTGGTGGGTGCGCTGCAATCGCTGCCAGTGCTGCTCTTCGCGCTCTTTGGCGGGGTCTTCGCCGATCGCTGGCCGAAACGGCGCGTCTTGCTCATAACTCAATCGGCGGCAATGATTCAGGCGTTCTTACTCTGGGCGCTGATAGCCACCAGCACCGTCCAGATCTGGCATATCTACATCCTGGCGCTACTGTTGGGACTCACGAGAAGTCTGGACACGCCGACACGCCAGGCGTTCGTCGTCGAAATGGTCGGACGCGAGGATCTACCCAACGCGGTTGCCCTGAACTCCTCGCTCGTTCAGATGGCGCGCATAGTTGGTCCTGGCCTTGGGGGTATCATCATCGTCGCCAGTGGTGTAGGCACGCTCTTTCTGCTCAATGCGCTCAGTTTTCTCGCGGTGATTGTAGGTCTGGCGCTCATTAACAGTCACGAGCTGCACGCACAGGCGCTTCACTATCCCAATACGGGCGAGCGGCAGAGTATGTGGCAAAGTCTCCGCGAGGGCATGCGCTATGTCTGGGAGACGCCCGTAGTGAAACTGGTTATCGTCGTGGTGGGCCTGGTTTTGCTCTTTGGCTCAAACTTCAACGTTGTGCTGCCGCTCTTTGCCACAGACGTGCTGCATGTGGGGGCAACGGGATTTGGCTTTCTCTCGGCGGCGCTTGGTGTTGGCGCGCTGCTATCGGCGTTGTGGCTGGCCTGGGGGAACCGGCAGCCGACTGTCCGTCGCGTGCTGATCGGTACGCTGGTCTTCGGGGTGCTGGAAGCGATTTTCGCGGTTTCGCGGTTGTATCCGCTGTCACTTGTGCTCATCGCGAGCGTTGGCTCCGCGGAGACTATCTTTGCCGCACAGTCCATTACCATGCTCCAGGCGGTCGCTCCAGACCACCTGCGCGGGCGGGTCATGAGTGTATACATTCTGTTCTTCGACGGAAGCGTTCCGCTTGGCTATTTGCTGACTGGCTGGCTGGCTGGTCTGCGCGGGGCATCTATGGCCCTGCTCATCTGTGCGGTTCTCGGCCTGATGGTCGCGGGAGCCGGTTGGCTGTGGCGTAAAACAGCGGGGGCGAATTTCGCGGAAGTGGCACGCGGGTGAGCAGGCTGGCCCATCAAGCTCAAGCGCCACGCGGCAACGAGCTATTGGAGTGGTGAGTGGGGGCGAGGAGCACAAAAACGCCGCTCCCCGTTTGGGAAGCGGCCTGAATAAACGCCGCGAGTGCGTGGATGAACCGGGCTGTAGCCTAGCGACTCGCGCCTACCAGCTCGTGGCGGGTAAGGAAGTGGCGCAGTGTGTCGTCGTCGTGAGCGTATCCCCGCTTGTAAACGGGCGCGTCGTGTGTGCGGTTGTTGCGCTCTACGAGCTCGATCAAGTCCGCGAGATCGAAGTCCAGCTTGAGGTCTGGCGTGCCATCCGTACGGAGCGCATGGACGTGGAGTCCATTCTCTCCGTCGCGAATGGCGAAGCTCTGGGCGTCAGCTTCGTCAAGCACCCGGCCAACCGCGCTCAATATGCTTTGGTAGCTGTACTTGCGCATAGATCTGTCTCCGCACCTCCATTGTGGGATGTTTGTCGCAAACACCTGTGTTCGCTCGGTATCCAACGGTCCTCATCAGGGGTATTACTTGGCCCCAATAGACAAGAGTAGCACAAGGGGGGGCGGAAATCAAGAAGCGAATCCGTGTCTCCAACAGGCGACTAATCGCGCCCGTCGCTTGTTCGTCAATCACCAGCGCGGCGGGTTCGGTGTACAATAGGCGCACGGGTGGCGTAGCGGCGGATGCAGCCGCCAGGGAGCGGAGGTCCGCGACCCGAGCCGGCGCCAGAGGAGGATTTTGCCGATGGACCCCGAAGAGATGGATGTCGTGGAGCTGCTGACGGATGTGCCAATGGATCCAGGCTGGCGTGTGGGCAAAGAGAACACGCTGGAGACGCTGCAACGCGGCGCGCGCGGCATGGTCATTCACCGGCACGAGGGCACTTCCCGGTACGATATTGAGTTCGTAGATGACGCGACGAATGAGCCTATCGCGCTGGCGACGCTGAGCGGCGATCAGGTGAAAGTGGTCGAGCGCTATACGCTAGAGGCGGAGTGAGGTGGCAGTCGCGGCCATCAATGGCCGGCGCACGGGACGACAGCGACTGAAGTCCGTAGTTGGCACGCGATAGTGCGCGGAACAGGCTGGGTAAGCGCGGAGGTGACAGCACATGGCCTACGACTTTCTCTATGCGGTGCGGGACGGCGTTGCTACGCTCACATTCAACCGGCCCGACGTGCTGAACGCGCTCACCTTCGAGGTCTACGCGCAGCTTCGCGAGCTATTCGAGGCGCTACGCTACGATGACGAGGTGAAAGTCGTCGTGCTGACGGGAGCGGGCGAGGGGTTCTGCTCCGGCGGCGACGTGCATGAGATCATTGGGGAGCTGCTGAAGCGCGACTTGAAGGCGCATCTCGACTTCACACGGATGACGGGCGCCGTCGTGCAGTGTATGCGCGCGCTCGACAAGCCGATTCTCGCCGCGCTAAACGGGACGACGGCGGGCGCGGGGGCCGTGCTCGCGCTCGCCAGCGATCTGCGCATCGCGTCGGAGCGCGCCCACATCGCGTTTCTGTTTTCGCGGGTGGGTCTCACAGGGGCGGACATGGGCGCGGGCTTTCTGCTGCCCCGCGTGGTGGGCCTGGGCCGCGCGTTCGAGCTACTTTTGCTGGGCGACACGATTGACGCGCCAATGGCGGAACGGTACGGCCTGGTGAACCGGGTTGTGCCGCATGACGAGCTGCTGTCGCGAACGCACGAGTGGGCGCGGCGGCTGGCGAGCGGGCCTACGCTGGCGCTCTCGATGACGAAGCGGATGCTGAACAACGAGCTTTCGATGGATTTCGGCGCCGCCATCGAGGCCGAGGCGCAGGCGCAGGCGCTGTTGCTGCTGGGGGAGGATCACCGGCGCTTTTATGAGGCGTTCACGCAGAAGCAGAAACCAGCGTTTGCAGGGAGGTAATTTCACCTCCGGCCCCGCTCCGCGCGTGGTGAGGGGGAATGAACTGGTGAGACGCTGGGAGTACCACAGGCAGAGTGGGAGGTAGCGGCATGGTACGAGAGATTATCAATCCGGCGGGACTTGCCGCGCCGAGGGGGTTCAGCCACGGGATTCTCGTGACAGGGGGCAAGCTGCTCTTTCTGGCGGGGCAGGACGCCAGCGATGCGCTGGGGAATATCGTCGCGCCGGGCGATCTCGTGGCACAGCTCGATCAGGTGCTGCGCAATCTTGACGTCGTGGTGCGAGCGGCGGGTGGCGAGATGCTGGATATCGTCAAGCTGAATATCTACGTGCTCGACCGCGACGACTATCGGGCACATCTCAAGCCGCTGGGCGAGACGTTCCGGCGCCACTTCGGTGGCTACTATCCCGCGCTGGCGCTGTTTCAGGTAGCGGGACTCTTCAATCCGGAGGCGCTCATCGAGCTGGAGGGGCATGCCGTTGTCGGGACGGAATCGGCTATGGCTGAGACATGAACGGGGCGAGGCGTGCGATCTGGAGGTTGTCCTGAGTGAGCAGCGTACCGGCAGCCAGCAGCAGCGCCAATCCAACGTAGGCTATCGCGATGCCGATCTTGGCGCGGACGGATGCCGGAACGGGTGCGAGCGACTCCCGTTCCCAGAACGCCCAGATGGTAAGGCCAATCGCAATGACCGTGAGGCCCCAGGTGAGCGGTGTAGGATGAAGGTAGAGAAAGGCGACGCTCAACAGAGCGCCCAGCGGCCAGAGCCAGCGCGAGATCGTCGCGGCGACACGCCCGCCATCCAGCGGGAAGATCGGCAGCAGGTTGACGAGGTTGAAGAAGAAGCCCACATACGCGAGCTTGAGCCAGGAATAACCCGGGCCGGTCAGATAGCTGAAGCAGGGGTTGCTCACTCGCACGCCACTGTAGACAGGCGCCAGGCAGGCGCTGTCGCCGATGTGCTGGGAGATGAGCAGGCAGGCAAGCGCGCCAAGTCCGCCGGAGAATGGGCCGGCCAGCGCGATGAATGCGACATCACGAACGCGCTTGATTTGGCCTGTGACGACGAACGCACCGATGAGGGGGATGAAGATCGGCGCGCTGACAGGAATGCGCTTGAGCTTCAGCGCGACGATATGGCCCATTTCATGGACAACGATGAGAGCAAGCAGCGCAAGGGCAACGGCGGACGAGCGGAAAAGCACGGCGGCGGCGAGGAAGCTGATGGCTGCCGAGGCGACCGGCAGGAGCCAGCCGAATGGGTCGCGCCAGTGGTGGACGCGCTGGAAGCCGTGATGAGCGGGAGTGATAGGCGATACGTTGGGCGACGTGGGAGCAGGATTTTCCGGCTCGCTGTTTGCGGGGATAGCCCTGACGACACTGGGGCTGTGGGAGACTCCATCCGGCTGTGCCATGCGTATCGGCTTTCTTCCCGCTGGCGGCGCTTCTCCAAGAGCAACGCTGGCCCGTACGATCCCACCTAGTGCGTGTATCGTAACACAACCGTCGAGATGGAGAAACGGCGGTGGCGTGGGCTTGCGCCTGGATGGAGAATTAAGAGAGCGCGTATTGAAAGGCTCCACAGGCTGGCGGCCTTGTCGGAAGCATCCCGCGGAGGTGGCATGTGGATTTTACGCTGAGCGCTGATCAATCGCGCATCCAGGCTATCGCGCGCACGTTCGCCGAGCGCGAGGTGGCGCCGCTGGCACGCGAAGCGGACGCGACGGGACAGTTTCCCTCGCGCCTAATCCTACAGATGGCCGAGCTGGGGCTGCTGGCCGGCCCGCTCGACCCGGCGTATGGTGGCTCCGGCATGGACTACCTCAGCTTCGCGCTGGTATGTGAGGAGCTTGGCCGCGTTGATTCGTCCGTGCGTGGATTCCTGACGGTGCATGCGGGGCTGGTCGCGCTGTGTATCCAGGAGTGGGGGAGCGAGGAGCAGAAACGGCGCTACCTGCCGGGTCTGGCCGCTGGCACGAGCATCGGCTGCTACTGTTTGACGGAACCGGAGGCGGGGTCCGACGCGGCGAGCATGCGCACGACGGCCCACGAAGATGGCGACGGCTACGTGCTCAATGGCGAGAAGATCTGGATCACCAATGGCAATCTCGCCGATATCGCGATTGTTTTCGCCACCCGTGACGCCGCCGCGCGCCATCGGGGCATCTGCGCGTTTGTCGTGCCAACGGAGACGCCTGGCTTCGTGCGCGAGAAGATGGGCAATGCGGAGCTGGGCCACCGCGCCTCTGATCACGCACGCATCACCTTTCGGGAGTGCCGAGTACCCAAAGACGCGCTGCTGGGGCCAGTGGGTGGCGGTTTCAGCGTGGCAATGTCGGCGCTGGATCGCGGGCGGATGGGGGTAGCGGCGGGCGCGGTGGGTGTGGGGCAGGCGTGCCTGGACGCCTGCGTCGAGTATGCGCGCACTCGACGACAGTTCGGCCAGCGTATCGGGGATTTTCAGATGATTCAGGCGACGCTCGCCGATATGGCCGCCGATCTGGATGCGGCGCGGCTGCTGGTATATCGCGCCGCATGGCTCAAAGACACGGGGCAACCCACAACCCGCGTGACATCTATTGCCAAGCTCTTCGCGACAGAGGCCGCCGCCCGCGCCGCCTCCGAGGCGGTATTGCTGCACGGCAATCGCGGCTACTCCAACGAGTATCCGGTGGAGCGCTATTACCGCGACATCAAGGGCCTGCAAATCTACGAGGGCACGAGTCACATCCAGCGGATCATCATCGCCAGGGAACTGTTGGGACGGGAGGAGTGAGCGACAATTGAGAAAGGCGGCGAAATGACATATCATGCTAGAGCAGCACAGAGTGTGTCTACCATAGTATCCGCGACGCTGCTGCGCAGCGGAGGTTCAGTGACATGACCCGCCAGGAAATCGAAAGATATCTGCGGCTGTTGGGACAAGAGCTTGAAAAGCGACAGCTCACTGGCGAGATCATCATTGCCGGAGGCGCCTTCATGTTGCTGGCTATTCAGAATCGAGAGACGACCAAGGACATAGATGCCTATTTTACCGCTGAGCCACAGGCGATTCGCGAAGCCGCGCAGGTTATCGCCGCACGAGAGGGCTTACCATCGGATTGGCTGAACGACGGCATCAAGGGATTCTTCTACCACTCGCCGCCCGTTCTGCGCTGGGCTGAGTTTCCCGGTTTGCGCGTGTACACGGTACGCTCGGATTACGCATTTGCCATGAAAGCCATCGCCGGTAGACCGGGGGATATTGGCGACCTCCGCGCTCATCAAACAAATTGGCTTCACATCAGCCAGCGAGGCAATTCACACTGTGGAGCAGTATGTGCCACAGCGGCTGCTGACTCCGCGAACCCAATATTTGATTGAAAGCCTCTTCGAAGATGAGGACGTGACGTGCTGAGAGGACATATATGAGCGATGCAATGGTCCATGATGCACAAGTAGCTGATCAGGGTTATCACTATCAAACGGCGCGGGAAACGTTCGACCGGATACTGCATGGTGTAACACCGTGGGTAGCAATCGGTGATTTTCTGGATGATTGGCGGCGAGCACCGGTTGATGAGCGTGCGGCGCTTGTCGCGGATCCCATCGCCAATTTTCAGGGGGATCCCGAACTGCGCAAATGGGCTGCGCTCTGTGCCGGGATCGTGGAATGGCTCTGCTGGAATGATCATTTGCCATTCCCTTCCTGGACCTCGTCGCCAACGTACGATCTGCCGGAGCCGTGGTTTCTCTATCCGGGCTGGCGTCTGCGCGCGTGGCAGCTTATTAGTACGCCGACGCCGTTCAAGATGCGCAACATCTTTGGAGGCGACCGCATGTTAGATCGCGTCTAGCGTCTGGAATGCTGACCAGCACAAGCATATTTCGCCGTTCGTTCACCTATGCGCTGAGCTCGGTGGTCTCGATGAGGAGGATACCGCATGGCATATTCCGCGTACTGGAACCCGAAGAACGAGACGCTTCCACGCGAAGATCTCAATCGCCTTCAACTGTATAAGCTGCAGCGGCTGGCCGAGCTCGCCTACACCAAAAGTCCGTTTCACCGCGCCAGACTGGACGCGGCGGGCTTCCGACCGGAGCAGCTGCGGACGCTGGACGATCTGCGCCGCCTTCCATACATGACGCGCGAGGAGTGGATGGCCTCTATTAGCGAGACTCCGCATTTTGGGAATCTGCCGACGACCGATGCCGCGCATGCGATACGATATCACCTC
>DATGEP010000097.1:0-5377 GCA_035310125.1 Ktedonobacterales bacterium | reverse complement strand
TATAACCACAGTAAAACAGAGAGGTTGCCCGATTAGAAGCTAATACCCTCGAGCGGTTCGGCATCCACTACCAAACGCCGCTGGCCGCGCCATTCCTCGACGGCTTGATCCCACACCTTCATGCGCGAAAATGGGGGCGGGCTTGCACCCGTCCCCATCTGTATCTGCACGCCGCACGAGGCGGCGGGAAACCCGCCTGGATGGCGGGAAGCCAGACGTCATACACACTCGCGCAGCGCCTGTGCCGAGGTTGCGCCACGCAGCTTCGCCAGCGCCACCATCTCAAGCTGGCGGACGCGCTCACGCGAGATGCCCAGCTCTTTGCCGACTTCCAGCAATGTGCGGCTGCGACCGTCGCCGATGCCGTAGCGCAGAATGACGACGGAGCGCTCACGCGAGGTGAGCTGCGAGAGGGCGCGGTGCAGCTCTTCACCGAGGAGGTGCTGGGAGGCGATGTCGGCGGGCGCCTGGATGCCAGGATCTTCGAGGGTATCGGCCAGCGAGAGGCGATTATCGGTATCGGCGGGCGCGTCCAGCGAGACGGGCTGCTCCGTCACGTGCATCAGGTCATCCACCTCTTCGGGCGGCATGCCGGCGGCGTGTGCGATCTGATCGGGGAGTGGATCGCCGCCGTTTTCCTGGGAGAGTTGTGAGGCCACGCGGCGCACCTTGCGCAGCCGGGTGGCGACATGCTCTGGCAAGTGGATCAAGCGGGACTGTTCGCCCGCCGCGCGGCTGATCGCTTGCCGGATCCACCAGGTGGCGTAGGTGCCGAAGTGGCAGCCGCGCCGCCAGTCGAACTTCTCAGCGGCCCGCATCAGGCCGAGATTGCCTTCCTGGATGAGGTCAATCAGAGGAACGCCGGAGTTGGTGTAGCGCCGCGCGATGGCGATGACCAGGCGCAGGTTCGCCTCGATGAGACGGCGGCGTGCCCGCGAGTCACCTGCCTGACCGCGTTTAGCCAGAATGATCTCTTCTTCATGCGAAAGGAGTGATAGGCCGCGAATGTCGTGCAGATAACTCTGGAAGGCGTCCTCGCTGCCATCGGCGCCCCCATAATGGCCGGCGCCTTTCCCGTACAGCGCGTCTTCTTCTTCCGCGCTCAGCTCGGCTAGCTCGGCGTCGGTCGGCTCCAGCTCCTCAACGACGTCCCCGATGGCGGGCGCGGTGTCCACCACTACCCCAGTTACCGCAACGATCCCGGATTCTGCCTGCTCGAACGCCTGCCGCAAAAGCCGCTCAGCGGTTTGGTCGAGTATGTCTGATTGCCTGACGGCCATTTCGCGCACTCCTCCCACCAGGTCTCGCAGCGGACGCTGGTCTCGTGTTGGCCGGACCACCATTGCTCCAGCCGCTAAGAGGGTTTTGTGCATCTGCACACTTTTTGTTCATCATCGGGACAAGTATACACAGTCCGATTCTTGTGTCGCATCGGGTGAACACCTGACTTTTCACCCCGTAAGTACCTTACTTCTGAAACGGAAGCATTAACCCGCCTCGCGAACCAGTGATCGCTTCACGATGAGGCAGATAACGCCGGATTCCCACAGGCTCGGGCGGTTGCTCCGCGTTCCAGAGGACACCTTCGGATTCACCCTTCGCACCTCATTATACTTTACGATGGGAAGTAACGGTGGTTGCGGGCGCCGACCCAACCCACAGCTCATTGCGCTTGCATATGGATTGCACCGAGCGGACCGCGTCGAAAAACGCGAAACCGGTGGACTCACCGCACAGACCATACCAGGAATTACCTCTTTTCGGGCCGCATGTGAGCTTTCCGTGATTTTCGTTCCGACACGCGCAAGACACGGGTGTGGATGCGCATGCAAAAGCGGCCCCTGCCAGATACTCGCGTCATCCGCATGGAGCCGCCCGCACCCACATGTACTGTCTGTCGAGCGCACCGGACGTTACTACGTCTTCCCCGGCGAAAAGCTCACACGGCGCTGTTATGACCAGCGAAAGGTGCGAGCCGAAAGCAGCAGCGCCGCCACCATCCACGCCGCCAGAACCAACAAATCCGACTGAATGGCGACGAGCCCCGCGCCGTTATTGATGATCTGGCGCAGCGCGTCATTGAGATACGTGAGCGGCATCGCTTTGATAACTGGCATCAGGAACGCCGGCGCGCTGTCGGTCGGAAAATATGAGCCACCCAGGAACATCATCGGGAAGCTCACAAGAAACATCACCGACTGCGCCGCCTCGGACGTCTTCGTGAAGCTACCCGCCACAAAGCCCAGCGCCATCATCGTGAGCGCCCCCAGCGCCACCGCCAGTAGGAGCGCTCCCCAGCTCCCGACGATCTGCACGTGGAACACGAGCATTGCCACGGCAATGAGGATCGCGCCCTGCGCCACCGAGAGAACAAGCCGCGCGAGCATCTGGGTGGCCATGAGCATGCCGGGACGCACGGGGGTCGCGGCGAGCCGGCGCAGAATGCCCTGCTGCCGCCACTGCACCAGCAAAGCGCCGATGCTCAGGTTCGCCCACATCAGCAGCATGCCCAGCATCCCCGGCGTGAGCCAGTCTATCTGACGCAGATTGCGCACACTCACCGCCTGCTCATGCAGTGTCACCGGCGAGGACTGCCCCGTCATTTGTGCGTTGAGACTCGCGATGATACTCTGTACCGCCGCGCGAGCGTTGGCTTCCATAATGGGGTTGCTCTCGTCGTAGTAGACCTGGAGCGCGGTATGGCCCTGGCGCAGGTCCGCGCCGAAGGTGGCAGGCAGCACCAGGACGGCGTTACGATGACCGTCGCGCAGGGACTGTATCTCTTCGTCCTGTGTGCCTGTGTAGACATTGAGGGAGTCGCTTTGCCGCAACTGCGCGAGCACGCGCGCGCCCAGTGGCGATACGTCGTTGTTCGTGACACCCAGCTGGAGCTTCGGAGTGCCGCCACTGCCGAAAAGCCAGCCGAAGACAAAGATTGAGATGAGCGCCAGCCCCAGACTGGATATGAGCAGGGTGCGATTGCGGCGCAACATAACGACGCCAGCCCGCACGAGCGCAACAAATGCTTTCATGATGAAAATCTCCTAATCCCGCAGGTCGCGGCCCGTCAGCTTCAGAAACACGTCTTCGAGCGTGGGCGCGTGGACCTGCAAATGGTCTACCGCCGTTCCGTGTGCGGCGGCCCACTGGAGCAGCGCGACGAGCGTTGCCTCGACATTCTCGGTGTAGAGCAGGACGCGCTCGGTTCCATGGCGTGTGTCCGTCACTCCCGGCAGCCCGCGCAGCGCCTCGCTACTAGGCGCCCCCGCCAGCGCGCACTCGATGGTGGCCGTGGCGCTGAGCAGCCCGATCAGTCCCGCGGGTGTGTCCTGCGCGATGATGTGGCCGCCGTCCAGCACGGCGATGCGGTCGCAGAGTGTCTGCGCCTCATCCATAAAGTGCGTCGTGAGCAGAATGGTCTTGCCGCGCTCGCGCAGGCGCAGCACGGTATCCCACAGCATGCGCCGGCTCTGCGGGTCCAGCCCGGTCGTCGGCTCGTCCAGAAAGAGCAGCTCCGGATCGTTGACCAGCGCGAGTGCCAGCGCAAGCCGCTGCCGCTGCCCGCCGGAAAGGTCCTGCGGAAATGACTTTGCCTTTTCATCCAGCGCCACCTCACGCAAGAGCGCATCCGGGCTGATCGCGTGGGGATAGAAGCTGCCGAAGAGTGCCAGCGTCTCGCGGGCGGTCAACTCGGGAAAGAGCGTCGTCGCCTGGAGCTGCACGCCGACACGCCGTTGTATCGCGCGCCGGTTGCGCCGAAGGTCCAGCCCAACGATGCGCACCTCGCCAGCGTCCGGCAGACGGATGCCTTCAAGAATCTCCAGCGTCGTCGTTTTGCCCGCGCCGTTGGGGCCGAGCATACCGAAGATCTCGCCGCGCCGGATATCGAAACTGATGCCGTCTACGGCGGCGCGTTTGCCGTAACGCTTGGTGAGCGCACGCGCGGAGACGATGGCGTCCACGTCGTTCATAGTGCCGGCTGGGCTGCTCGCGGAAGCCAATTGCGCATGGTGAATTGCCAAAGAGTTACCCTTTCTTTTCAGGTGCTATCGCGGACTAGCGCGTGGTGGCGGCGGACGGTTCCAGCGGCGCTACGCTGGCGGACCGCAATCGCTTGCGGGCGGTTTCACGGCGGCCAGTCGCCGGGATGTGCGCGGTGGCGGCGGCCAACCCGAAGACTGGCATGTTGCCATAGAGCGCCTCGTAGCCGCCGGGCTGGATCAGATACGTCTCGTGCCAGATACCGACGCTGCCATCCGTGTAGCCGACGGCCTTGTTGAAGCGGCGCCACGCCCCCATGTATGGGTCCTCAGCGTCGCGGGCGAAGCGCTCCAAATCCCCGAAGGAGCGCCAGTACTGGATCATCGTGACGCCGCGCCACGTGAGTAGCGCGCGGGCGCCGAGCATGCCCTTCTCAGGGTGCTGATAGAGCGTGCGCAGCATTGGCCCCATTGCGAGCGCCGTCGGAATCCACCGGGAGAAGGCCAGCAGCCTATTGAAGCGCATGCCGATCAGAAACACGACGAACTGCTCGTCGGCCTGCGCCGTGAATCTGCCTGGAATAGCCGCCGCCATAGAGAGTCCTCGCTTCCATTGCTGGCGTGATGGACAACGTTTATGTCGCACGCCTCGGAGAAAGGATACCGGCGCGGAAGGGCTGCCAGCGCGTGCCGCGAGTCACGTTTGGAGTCATGAATTGTCGGGATGCGGCGGGGCATACAGGCATGACTTGGGTCATGGATTGCGGCTGAGAAGGGCGTTGCGGACATGACCTGCGACACAGGGCGGTGGAGCGCGCGGGCGGATATAATGAGCGGGAGCGAACCATCACATCCGTATGCGAGAGGGAAGGCCGGAGATGGAGACGACGAACGCAGCGCGAGAGAATCCGCAGGGGAATCTCAGCGAGCTTGTCACCTGGGATCACTACAAGCTGATGGACCTGGCGGCGTACATAACCCTCGTGGCGGGCTACCTGCTGGGTATTCTCGCGGCCTGGCAGCCGCTCGCGCTGCCGGTCTTTCTGCTCTTCACGGCCGGCAATCTCCTCTGGCTCTGGATCTTCCATCGCATCGAAACGTGCACTGAGCCAGACAATGTGTCGTTGCGCTATGGCATCGGCCTGATTCTCGCCACCTGCGGAACGCTTGCCACGGCGCGCTTCGGTGTTCAGCTCGACTGGCTCCTGCCCATCGTGACGGTCGGCGTCATCGGCTCAATATACACAGCCCGGCGCTCACTGCCGTTAGCCGTAGCGATGTGGCTGCTGAGTATGCTCCTGCTGCTGCTGTTGGACTGGCCGCTCTCCAGCGCGCACAATCGCGCCGTCTTCTTACAATCGTTTGTCTCGCTTGCGCCTGCCTTCGTCTTCTGTATG